>CAMNDJ010000073.1 GCA_946535225.1 uncultured Lachnospiraceae bacterium | reverse complement strand
GGTCTGTTCGCAAGTACAGGGATGTACTTGCAGACCTTAGTTGTCTACCTCAAACGTGATGATACTGTCCTTTCCGCTGTAATTGTCAAGTCTCAGCACACCTTTCTTACCCTTAAGTTCAGGCAGGATGTCCTTAAGTCTTATGATCTTCTCATCTATATTGTCGAATCCGCCCACCTTGATCCGGGCTTCCTCGAAATACAGTGTCATATTATAATTACTGTCAAAATAGACCTTATCCATCTCCACGTCATATTTGGCCAGTAACTGCGTGATCTCCAGGATCTGCTTGAATATCTCATCACTCTCGACCGGTAGCTTCTCATACAGGATGATATGATCGAACTTAAGACCCATGACCTGAGGGATCCCCGTGGTACGCTTATCCGAAGATTCCACCACCGTTCCGTCCTTATCAAAATAGAAATATCTTCCCATGTACTCGACGAATCCGGCCATAGCCTTCTCATATACAGTGATCTTAATGGTAGAAGGATCCACTATATGTACGTTCATCGTCTGTATGAACGGGATCCCCTCTATGTCCTTATTCTTGTATTTCATCGACAGATAGAGCGAATTATGTCCCCACCTGTCTCCGAGGACCATATCGTAGATCTCTTCATTTGTGTAATGGGTATTACCTTCGATCGTCACAGTATCTACAGTAAAAACTCGAGCGACTATGAGAATGGCAAGCGCCAGTATGATGACCAACAAGCCGACCGCAATGAGCAGTCGTTTGCCTGTCACATCCAGTTTGAGCTTAGGAAGCTTGAGTTTCTTCCACGGTCTTCTGTCCGGAGCATCCAGGTTCTTGCCCAATATCGGAAGGTCCGAAGTCAGCTGGCTTATCGTACTGCCGAGCGGCATCGTATCTTCCAGTTTCTTCTGCCTCTCATACGATCTTAATGTCTCTGATTTTATTTCCTTGATATTTTCGGCAGATTTGTTTGATGCCTTTGATGGCTTTGATGCCCTTGCGGCCTTTGATGGCCTTGGTGTCTTTGATGACTTTACCGTCTTCTTGGCCTTTGAGGGCATTTTACTATTTGCTTCGGGTTTTGCTTTTTTAGGCGCACCTTTAGAATCAGCTAAGATATCATTTAACTGCTTTTTCTTGCCGGAAGTCTGAGATTTTTTCTTTTTGTTTTTCTGTGTTCGCCCCGATACGGATGGATTCTTTGACTTGGAGGATGCGTAAATGCCCGCTTTTTTTGCGCTCATAACACTAGTCCTCCTGTATCTCTATGGATCTGGCCACAGAAAATACCATGCCTATCTCTATAAGAAGGAACATTACGGAGGATCCGCCGTAACTGATGAACGGAAGAGATATTCCCGTATTGGGAATGACATTTGTGACCACCGCAACATTGAGAATGACCTGTATGGCGATATGACCCATCACACCAACCACCAAAAGCCCGCCGAATTCATCCGGCGCGTTGCTGGCTATGAACATGATGCGCCATAAAAGCAGCAGGAACAATATGATTATGCAAATCCCGCCGAAAAGTCCGAGTTCCTCGCAGATTATCGAGAAGATCATGTCGTTCTGCGCCTCAGGAACAAAGCCCAGTTTCTGAGTACTCTGACCGAGTCCTTTGCCGAACACTCCACCGCTTCCTATGGCATAAAGAGCCTGAAGAGTCTGGAAACCGGAACCTGACGCATAAGCCTCCGGATCTCGCCACGTTCTGATCCTCTGTCCTCTGAAGCCGAAGAGACCCGAATCCGGCATATGAAGTACAAGAAAGACCACAAGCGCCGCCAACGCAAGTATACCCACGGTAATGAGGGCGAACCTTCTGTACTCGGGGCTTGCCACGAACAGCATTATGAATCCTATCATGAATATGATGATGGCAGAGCTTAAGTTGTCCGTTATAAGCCACACCATTAGACATATCGGCGCAGGAGAAAACAGCACGAGCAGGAACCCGTTTCTGGTCCTGATCTTACCGCCGAGCCTGCAGACAAGTGTTGCCAGAAAGAGGATCATCGCAAGTTTGGCGATCTCGGCCGGCTGAACAGATATACCGAGATTTAACCATCGGCGCACACCGTTGATCTTCATACCCAGGGGCGTAAGGACCATCAATATGAGAACGACCGAAACTACATATGCAACTCCCGCAAATCTCTCCCACATATGATATGGAAGCAGCGCAACAACTGCCATGGCTATAAGGCCAAACACCGTCGCAAACGCCTGCTTACTCAGATAGAATGCCGGATTGTTGTTCGCGCTCGAAGACATGGACGCACTGTAAGAACTGGTGGAATAGACCATTATCAGTCCGAATCCCAACAGGAGCAGTACGATGAATATTAAGCTGTAATCAATATAGCCTTTGGGCTTGCTCAACTTAATCCGGGGCATCTTCCTCATCCTCCACTAAGGGCGCACCGGTCTCGGTATTCAGTACCGTTCCGGTAAGAGGAGCCGTGAGAGCATCATCAGATTGCATTTCTTCTTCGGAAACGGGGGTTGAAGATGTTATATCTCCGCCGTTGGCGTTTAAGACTTCTTCGTCGGCTTCTTCACTTTCACCTTCACCTTCTTCTTCGGTCTCTTTTGTCTCCTCGTCTGCAGGATTCTTGATCGCTATATCAAGGTTATCAAGTTCTTCTCTTTCCTTATCCGTCAGTTCCTCGGTCATATATATGTTCATATACGGCAGAACTTCCGTCAGTATGTTTCTTACTATCCTGGTCGCATATTTGGCATCGTCCTGGAACACGACATTAGGCCTGTCAACGACCACATATATTGCGATCTGCGGATTGTCCGCAGGTGCATATCCCATGAAGGATACAACGTAATTGCGCTTATCTCTGGGTATCGTCTCTGCCGTTCCGGTCTTACCTCCGATCGCATATCCTGCAGGTCTTGCGGTCTTACCTGTTCCGTTTACAACAACGCCGTTACAGTACTGGACTATCTTGGCGCTCGTTGCCGCCGAAACGGTCTGTTTTAAAACTCTGGGGCTTATATTCTGAACCGTAGAGCCGTCCTGTGCCGTAATCCTCTTGACCACATGCGGTTCATAATAATATCCGCCGTTTATGAGCGATGAATAAGCGGCTATCATCTGTATCATCGTCACGTTGTAGCCCTGTCCGAAAGTCGAAGTCGCAAGTTCGGTCTCTCCCATGTTCTTCTGGGTGAATACAAGAGTATTGGTCCTTGACTCTCCGTAGAGATCTATATTTGTCTTGAGTCCGAAATTGAACTTCTCCTGATATTCAAGGAATGTTGTCTTACCTATCTGACGACCCATCAGCATCAATGCCACGTTGCAGGACTTCTCTACCGCTTCCTGTACTGATAGTGTCCCGTCACCGCCCGTCTTGTAGTTATGACACTTGATGTCATGATCGCCCACATGGAGCTGTCCGTTACATGTGTAATACTCATTGCCTGTCATCTTGCCCGATTCAAGACCTGCAGCGACCGTAAAAGGCTTGGCGACCGAACCCGGCTCGTAGGTATTGGATATACAGAAATTCTTCCAAAGGTAGTTAAGCTGCTGGTATGTGACCGCATCATCCGTTAAGAGTTCGTCTATATTCTCTTCCGTAATGCTGTTTGCCTCATATTCGATGAGGCCCTTCTCATTTACATATCTGGAGCCTAACAGAGCGGATTTTTCTCTCGGGTTGTTAAGGTCATAATTGGGATAACTGCCCATTGCCAGGATATCTCCGTTTCTGACATCCATTATTATACAACCGACATTATTTGCGCCGTTTCCGCCGGGTCTTGCATTGTTCTTATATTCCTCGTTGAACTGATAGAGGTATTTCTCGACTATCTGCTGAATATTGCCGTCTATCGTCGTTACGATATTATATCCGTCCACGGCCGATACCACGGTACGTTCGAGCATCTCGCCCTCGCTTAAGTATCCGTACTCTCTGCCGTTTGTCCCGTTCAATACATCATTGTAATACTGCTCGAGTCCGTATGATCCGATATTGTCCTTGCCTGTAAACCCGATGACATCACAGGCTAAAGTATTATTGGGATAAACCCTTTTATACTCCTCTTCGAACCATACACCTGCGATCTTTGGATTGTCGACTTTGTTGTTCTGTATTTCCACAAAATCAGCGATCTCGTCATATTCCAATGACTTAAGTGTCACATAATACTGACTTGAGGGGTTGGAAGCAACGTATTCTCTCACTTCGCCTTCGGGAAACCCCGGGAAGCATGTGCTTAAGGCACTCATTGTGGCATCCAGACTTTCAGGATCTCTGAGCATCTGCTTACTGTCGATTATGAGATTATACACCTTCTCGCTGGTGGCGAGTTTATTGCCCTTAGAGTCCAGTATATCCCCACGTCTGAAAGGGATAATGGTACTCTCATACTGTTGCTGGCTGAGCACCTGTTTCTTGTATCTTTCACCGTTATCCCGGGTGATCGTGACAAGTTTTATGCTTAACCCGACAAAAGCCAGTAGTACCAACAAAAAGAGTACTACCAGCTTCTCCTGCATTTTCTTATTAAATGGTCTGTTTCCCGATCTGTTACCTGATCTGTTACCTGGTCTGTTCATATTGAATGATATCTCTACTGAAGATCTCGCAGTTGTCTGACATAATCATTCCCCTCACTTCCGACAACAACCACCTGTCCCTCCTTGGCATATGTCATCCCCAGTTCATTGACCGCTACCTGTTTGATATCCTCAAGGTTAACGGATGCATTGATACGCCCCAGATTCTCTTCATTGGTAAGCTTAAGTCCGTTGAGCTCTTTCTCCAACGCCGCAACTCTCTTGGCGCTTACGGTAAGGTTACTCTGAGCCTTAATATATCCTAGCAGAGTTATTGCCGTAATGCAAACTGCCAAAGACAGGAAAAGCACATAACCCGCATTCATATGCCTTGCTCTGTCTCTGTTACGTCTTGCCGCATGATTGACACGTCTTACTCTCGGTCCTTCTGTCTGACCGGGTGCTTCCTTGCGGACGGTATTGCCCTCTACGTAATAGCTGCGTCTCCCGGTATTGACCGTTATTCTGTAATTGTCCATTCTACCTGCTTCGTATCTGCTCACTTGTCTCCGCCCTCTGGCTTATCGCCTGCATCCTTGCTCCTTACTCATTACATCCTTGTCTGTGAGTTACTTCTTTCAAATATCCTGAGCTTTGCGCTCTTGCTTCTGCTGTTATCCTTAAGTTCTTCCTCTGTTGCCGTAATAGGCTTCCTTGTTATCTGTCTTCCCTTACTCACTCTGCCGCATACACACTTAGGAAAGTCAGGCGGGCATATGCACGGGTTCTCGGCGGTTTTGAACGCATTCTTGACTATCCGATCCTCCAGCGAATGGAAGGTGATGATCGCCAGCCTTCCGCCGGGATTAAGCAGATCGATCATCTTTTCTATCGAATCGCTTAAGACCTCCAGTTCCCTGTTGCACTCTATCCTTATCGCCTGAAACGTTCTCTTGGACGGGTGTCCGTCCTGCCTCATCCTCGCCGGTATCGAGATCTTTATGATCTCGTTCAGTTCAAACGTCGTCTCGATCGGCTTTACCGCTCTTGCCTGTACTATGTGCTTGGCAATGTTCTGTGCGAACTTCTCTTCGCCGTAATCCCTTATGACTCTGAAGAGTTCCTTCTCTTCATATCCGTTTATGATATCTGCCGCTGTGATGCGTTGCCTCTGGTCCATTCTCATGTCCAGAGGCGCATCTGATTTATAGGAGAACCCTCTGTCGGCAGTGTCTAACTGGTGTGATGATACTCCGATGTCTAAGAGTATGCCGTCGACCTTTTCTATATGTAGCTCTTGTAAAACCGCGGGCAACTCACTGTAATTGTTCCTTACTATGCTTACCCTTTCGTCACGACCTATCCTCTCTGTGGCTGCCTCTATCGCTTCCGCATCCTGGTCGATCCCTACAAGTCTTCCTTTGTCCGATAATCTCTTAAGTATCTCTGATGAGTGTCCGGCGCCTCCCAACGTTCCGTCTGCATATATCCCGCCGGGGCGAATGTTAAGTCCCTCTATCACTTCATTTAAGAGTACCGGTCTGTGTTCAAAATCCATCAGATACTAAGTCCCAATTCCGCCATGTGCTCGGCGATATCTTCCATGTCATCAAATGTAGCAGTTCCGTCCCAGCGCTCCTTACTCCAGATCTCGACTCTGCTCGCTACGCCTATTAAGACTACATCCTTGATAAGCTCTGCAAATTCTCTCAGGACCGCCGGAAGAAGTATCCTTCCCTGTTTATCCACTTCCACCGTTGTGGCTCCGGCTAAGAAGAATCTGACGAAATTTCTCGCATCCTTATTGGTGATCGGAAGTGTCTTAAGTTTCTCTTCGAAGGCCGTCCACTCAGTCTTGTCATAAACGAACAGACATCCGTCAAGTCCCTTGGTTACAACGAATTCCTCGCCTAACGCCTCCCTGAACTTAGCAGGTACTATCACCCTGCCCTTGGGGTCGATTGTGTGATTGTATTCTCCCATGAACATAGGTTTTACCTGCTTTTCCGGTTCCTCAGACGGCCTCTGCCGACTCCGTTGCCGGGTTATCTACCACTTTGTGACACTTTGTCACCACTTTCAACCACTTTTAACCACATTATAGTTAGATTTTCGGTACAAATCAAGAAAAAAATAGAGAGTGATATGGCCGAAATACTTGATTTTACTGATGTTTCGGGCGGTGGTTGGAATATATTGGGCGCAGAAAAAGAGCCAACCACTATATATTGTGGTTGGCTCTCATCCTTTGTTAATATTTCACAAAGTTTATCTTAATTTTTTGTTAATTATTACCAGCATTTTGTGTGCTGTTATACATTGAATCTGAACAGGATCACATCCCCGTCCTGAACGACATAATCCTTACCTTCCATACCGACTAAGCCCTTCTCTCTGGCTGCGGCAAGTGAACCAAGCTCCAAGAGGTTCTTGTAGTTAACGACCTCAGCCTTAATGAACCCTCGCTCAAAATCCGTGTGGATCTTGCCGGCTGCCTGAGGCGCCTTTGTGCCCTTTTTGATGGTCCAGGCTCTGCACTCATCCTCACCTGCCGTTAAGAAGCTCATAAGGCCGAGTAACGAATAGCTTGCTGCTATAAGCTTATCAAGGCCTGACTGCTTAAGTCCCAAGTCTTCTAAGAACATAGCCTTCTCATCATCATCAAGCTCTGCAATCTCCTGCTCGATCTGAGCACATATCACAAATACCTCGCTGCCCTCCGTTGCAGCCTGAGCACGTACCGCCTGTACATACTTATTGGATGCACCGTCATCAGCCAGATCATCCTCTGATACATTAGCCGCATATATCGTAGGCTTGGCAGTCAGAAGATTATATGAATTAAACCATGCAACCTTATCCTCATCATCGGATACCGGGAAGGTACGAGCCATCTTACCCGATTCAAGATGAGCCTTGATCTCTTCCAGCTGCTCATATTCCTTGGCTATGGTCTTATCCATCTTGGCCTGCTTGGCCACCTTGTCTATACGCCTCTGCAGTATCTCAAGATCGGAGAAGATGAGCTCCAGATTGATGGTCTCTATGTCTCTCGCAGGATCCACTGAGCCGTCCACATGGACCACATTGGTATCCTCAAAGCATCTGACCACATGCACTATGGCATCCACTTCCCTGATATTGGCCAGGAACTGATTACCTAAGCCCTCACCCTTGCTGGCACCCTTGACAAGTCCCGCAATATCCACGAATTCGATCGTGGCATGAGTGCACTTCTTCGTATGATAGAGCTCGCCGAGCTTGTCCACTCTCTCATCCGGCACCTGCACTATACCGATGTTGGGATCTATCGTGCAGAACGGATAATTGGCAGATTCCGCTCCCGCCTTGGTCAGGGAGTTAAATAATGTACTTTTGCCTACGTTGGGCAACCCCACGATTCCGAGCTTCATTTTATTTCCTCCATGCCCGAATTTACGGGCCTTCCCTATATTTTATTTCGGAGGTTTACGCCAATTATACGCCAATCGGTGCAAACCTATTGA
>CAMNDJ010000072.1 GCA_946535225.1 uncultured Lachnospiraceae bacterium | reverse complement strand
CACTCTTGCAACCTCGATCACATCACCATGGATTCTGTAAAATGCAATATACTCTGTAAATGTCACATAATACAGTCCCGTATACTCCCCCGCGTATGTAAGCGGACTACCTGTCTTTGGATACTTCTTCTTTTGTCTCAAGGCATTACGAAGATCTTCCGCATATTTGTCCGCTATATCAAAGTTTTGTGAAGCCTCCCAAACTTCATCCCACACACGATCCAGATCATCTTCAGCAATCGGAGAGTATCTAAGTTGGCAAATCATATTTAACCCTCTGTTTTCTGTTCCATCAGTATCTTTTCCTTCTGCTTACGTCTCTCAATGAAATGTTTATTAAGATCCTCATCAGAGAGCCAGCCTTGTTCTTCTCCAGACTGTATACCCTTGTTTATCTCGGTCATGAGTCGTACCATCGCCCTTGCCTTTTCAAATTCCTCATCATCCTCTATACTGTGAACGCTAAACTGACCATGACCATTTTTAGTCAGATAAACAGGAGCGTTTGGTTTTACTTTTTCAAGTACCTGTCCATAATTTCTTAATTCGGATACCGGTGCTATTATTGGCATATCAATCCCTCCTCACTTAAACATGATTTGTATGAATTGTTTTTATTATAGCGTATTTGCAAAAATCATTCAATAAATCTTTCGAATAATTCGTCGAATAAAATTTAATGTCCCTCCTTTGCCGGATTATTTTCCTTGAGGCAGCACTCATTGGCTATGCCTGCAGCTTCCATAATTTTCGATATGGTTGTGTGGGTCATCCCATACTTTTTAAGTAATGGGAAACCCGATCGCCTTCATTTGCTTCATCTGCGCTTATCACTCTCTGTTCTTAAGCACTTCGGCAGGTGTGATCTTATCAAGTTTCCTTGTAAGGATCATACTTATCAGGCTGTAGCACAGTATTATTCCCGCAAAGAGGATCGCATAATGATACCACCTGTATTCAAGATGCACGGTACAGCATACGTTGGCTACGAATATAGGAAAAATCGTATCCATTAACTTCTTGGCTATCGGAATGCTTATAAGCGCCCCGACGATCACCACGGTCCTGTTGCCGTCCAGATAGAGCTTCTTGACCTCACGTGAGTTATATCCGAAGATCTTAACAAGGGATATTCCGAATCCCGCCCTGTCTATCATAACCGCAGTCATGAGATACATCACTATACAGAAGATGACTGCTGACATGGTAAGCAACATCGTATACATAGGCCTCATCAGGTCTAAGAATGTATCCGACGATCTGACTACATCAGCTCTTGTAGTTGTCGAATACAGTCTGCCGGTCTCGATATCCAGTTCATGATCGGCCATCACGACATTATAATAGTCATCATCCTCACCTAAGAGTTCTCTCATGCTCTCAATATCCATGAACACGGTAAGCCCCACGGAATACGGTGCGATATCGGCTATTGTAAAAGCATAATCTATATCCTCAGCATTATCCGTAAGTATGATCTTATCTCCCTTTTTAAGGCCGTATCTTAATGCTACCGCATCGGATGCAACTATCTTATTCTTACCCTTTACGGGCTTGATATCAATGTACGGATTATCATCATCTATACCCATCACGGTTATATCAAGGACATAACCGAACATCTCTTTTTTGAGTGTCTGTACGAAGCATGCCTCTCCGCCTTCCGGGACTTCCTTAGTCGGATATTTATAACTGTACATATACTCATATCTCGTATCTTCGCTTGAGAGTCTGCCCACACTCTCACACAGGACATAGCAGTTCATTCCCATCACGAATATCAGCAGTGAGATCGCCATCCCGGCTATTATGGTAAGAGCCGTCCTTCTCTCCCTGAGCAGCTGCCTTATCTTAAACTTCCTCATAAAAGGCATGTCACCCAATTTGATATCCTTACCCTTACTTACCTTCTGCTCGTTTCTTATAAGTGAAAGTGCCGTGCGTGAAAGGCTCTTATTGATCACAAGGAAATTAACGATCAGGGATACCACAGGCGGCATGACGACCGCATAGATGATCAGATACGGCGGTACGATCCTGCCAAACCAGGGCAGAGAATAGTATTCATACGAATCCGACATCTGCCAGCTGCTGCCGAAGCCGCTGAGTCCCACTGCCGCACCGGCAAGTCCGCCTAAGAAAGATATCACGGTCGGTATCGTTATATAGTGGGCCATCAGATCTCTCTTCTTGACACCGAGTGCATAGAGCGCACCTATCACACTGCTCTCACTCTGTATCTGATGTATCACAAATACGGAGAGCACATATGTAAAGAGGATGATCACTATGATGCCGGCAACCACGCCGATAGTCTTGTTGATCTCGATATCTCCCGCTGCTCCGCCTATCCTTAGGTTATCTTTTTTGAGCATAAAGTCCATGATGTTATCCGGAGATTTTGCAAACAGCTCATCCATCATATCATCCGACTGCTCCTTAAGATCCTTAACGCCGTCTTTAAGCTCCTCTACTCCGTCATATAGTTCCGTCACGCCGTCATCAAGTTCTACGCTGCCGTCATAGGCTTCCTTTACTCCGTCCGACAATTCCTTTGCGCCGTCACTTAATCTGTCTGCTCCTATATTCATTCCGAAGGCAGCCGTACCGTTTTTAAGCTTAACGGTTCCGTCATACAGATCGATACTGCCGTCATACAGATCACTCATGCCGTCAACAAGTTCTGCGGTACCGTCACGCAGTTCCCCTGCTCCGTCATAGAGTTCATCCACACCGTCCACAAGATCATTGATGCCGTCCGTGATCTCATCCTTCTTACCGTATGTGTCTGCAAGCATTTCCTGATAATACGGATCATCGACCTGCTTATAATCAAAATCAAAATCCTTTATCATCTCCTTAAGATCATCCGAACTCATTGCATCATTTAATACAAATGCATATGTCAGTTCCTCGGAACCTACTTTATTAAGAGCTTTTATCCTGTCATATCCTTCAGGTGTAACGAATGCAACTCCGAAGGAAGTGCTGTCGACCGCAGTATCCGACAGTTTCTTATACGGTGCGTCATAATCGACACTGCTCCCGATTCCGGTCACCAGATAATCTTCTTTTCCGATCTTTATGTTGTCACCGACACTTATGTCATGTTCCTCGCAGTATCTCTTTTCAAGTACGACTTCATTAGCGGTCTTTGCCGGTCTCGGGTCTGTTCCGTAGCGGCTTATCTTATTGTTCACTCCGTATACATCCAATACTACACGATCGATCTTTTCCCTGTTCTTAAATATTCGGAGTACCGACCCGTCCTCCATATCGATGTCATAGCTTATATGAGGTTCGATCGTGACTCCCTTACTCTCGATCTCTTCTATCTGTTTATCGAGCAGCGGTGTGAAGACGGTAAACTGCCCATCCTCGAGATTACTGTCTGCCTGATTCTTATCTGTTCCGCCTATCACTGTCTCAGCCGCATCCACAAGCGCTATTACTATATACATGCACAGAGCGATCATCAAAAACAGCGATATATATCTGAAAAGATTCGCCCTTATCTCTCTTGGAAATCTTTTTCTAAGTACCCTTCTCATTACAGATCCTCCAGTTCAGATGCCGGTATTCTCTTCTCATTTATATATTCAGTCTTGACCAGACCGTCCTTAAGAAAGATCACCTTATGAACCATATTCTTAATGGAGTTATTATGCGTTACGATCAACATCGTCGTTCCGTAGCGTGCATTGATCTGTTCCAAAAGAACAAGTATATCCCTTGATGTATTGGAATCCAGCGCACCCGTAGGCTCATCGCACAGAAGCAGCTTGGGATTTTTGATAAGCGCCCTTGCTATCGCACATCTCTGCTGCTGTCCGCCCGATAACTGCGAAGGGAACTTATTCTGATGTTCGGTAAGCCCCAGCACATCCAGTAGTTCATCCATATCAAGCGGATCCTTGGTAAGATATCTGCACACTTCGATATTTTCTTTTACCGTCAGGTTCGGGACCAGATTATAGAACTGGAAAATGAAGCCGAGATTGTCTCTTCTGTAATCCGAAAGAGCATCTCCCTTCATGCCGAACACCTCTGTTCCCTCTACCTTGATCGAACCCGAATCCATCACATCCAGGCCGCCTATACAGTTAAGCAGAGTCGATTTGCCCGATCCCGATGTGCCCTGTATGACACACATCTGTCCCTTCTCGACTCCGGTATTAACGCCCTTAAGTACCTGAACATAACTTCCGTCCTGTCCGTAGCTCTTCTTCACGTCTTTGATCTCAAGATACATATCTGTCCTTCTCCTATCGCTATAATGTATTTTTACATAACAATGTTATGTATTTGTTATTTTTTTACCGCCCCCGACACGGGGACGGTTCCTTGCATACTCTATCCAAAATTTACTGCACGTCGATCGGCATAGCGCGATATATGCATTTTCTCGCTTCCGGTTCTACTTCTTCACCATGACCAGCTCAACCCAGCCCTTGACCAGATAATTGAGTATCGGCCTCATCCTTCTCTTTGCTTCTTCCCTATCTTCCACATGCTTTATCACATTGATAAATGCATCGATCGTAAGGTGCGACATCCAATGCGACATATACTCATCACATGTATAACCCTTCATTCCTGACAACATCTTCGGTGTCGCCTTCTCTAACATATCAACGAACTCATCCACGCAATTCTCATACACCGTATTTTCAGACGAGTTAAGTATCAGTATAAAGCTGTCGCGATAATCATATATATATTCGATGAACATATCGCTCTCATCGGAATGATCGAGCTCTATCTCACTTAGCGAAGCGATATTCGACATATACATGCTGTCTTCTTTAAAATGTGTTGCTACTAACTTCTTAAGCCCCTTAAGCGGTTCATCCACGATCGCGGCGAACAGTTCCGCCTTATTCTCAAAGAAGAAATACAACGCTCCTGTAGTGACTCCTGCCTTGGAACATATGGTCCGAAGCGATGCCTTATTATATCCCTTTTCAAGGAATTCCTTTTTGGCCGCTTCTATCAGCAGTTCTCTTTTTTTGTACTCAACATCCTGCTTCATAATTCTGCCCAAATCAAAAGATAACATTGTTACGTAACAATGTTATCTTAATATCATCTTCTTCATCTGTCAACAGTTTTTTGTGATCAGTCTTACTGTAAAGCGGTATAAATCATCCTTTCACCGAATAAGCTCCGCATCAGTTCATATGCAGTGTCATAAATTATCATCTGACTCCTCTGGCCTCTAACTTGACATCCATTCCGAGCATGTGTGCATAATATGTCAGCTGTTCCCCAGTTCATACAACCTGTATATCTTTCTGTAGGTCTTCCCGGTAAAGAGCAGCTTAAATACCGATCTCTCGATCCCGCCCAGTTCGTCAACAAGCCTTGCGGGTGTCAGGGAATGCTCTGACAGTACCCTGATATTCAGTCCATCAAGCAAACCGTCCATATCGTCGATCCCATATACCTTTGTCACGCCGACATCATTGATAGGATTCTTATACTTAGAGGCGTTCGCCCCGAACACCGTATATACATCCATAAGTACATGGATCTTCTCATATTTTTCCTGAAGGGCCGCAAAGAATCCGTGGAGTTCTGATTCCGTAAGATACATACTGATCCCTTCGAACACTACGATCACTTCCGCACTGTCTGGGAGTTTCTTTACCGCCTCCGGTTCTGCCGCATTAAGCGTAATCATATGATAATTATCTGTCTCTTCATAATATTTCTGCCTGGCAGATATGACATCAGGAAAATCACAGTCATACCAATTCTTATAAGGCGCATGCACCCTCTTACATCTGCTGTCTAAGCCGCAGCCTATATGAAGCACCAGCGCATCCGGATCATCCTTAAGCATCCGCTCCGTCCAGTCATCGAATATCCTCGCACGCATGGCCATATTATAGCTTAGCCACTTTGACTTAGACTTACCCTTGATAGGAAAAGCCTCCGCATCCCATATCTTCTCCGCTGTCGGATCATCCAGTATGATATGCTTTCTGCTCACAAATGCCTTGCCGTAAAGCGGTATGAACAAAGTCTTATTGACATTAGTCATCATATTCTTCACCAAACCTTATATTGAGATACCCGTCTTCAAACGCTGCGCCTGCGATGTCAAGTCCCGACAGTCCGGCCGGGATGGGGAATCTCCTTCGCTCATTCTTAACACCCACAGAGATCTCACCTTTTTCCTGTTCAAGGATAAGCTCATCCTTACTCGCAAAGGGCAGATAGATACTCAGAAGTTTCTTGTCGGTATCCGTCCTGTATATCTCCTGCCTAAAGAGTACTTCATCCGGGTCGCATCCGTCAAATATCATGTCGCCGACCTTCTTAAGCACATCAAGCGTTCTGATCTCACCGCTCTGTAACTCCACATAGAACTTCGGCACCTCACTGAAGCTCTCCTTTATCTTATCAAGGCCTTCCTGCTGAAGGTGCATCCATTTGCCGAAATACCCCTCCATCGCTCTGTCGGGATAGATATGGTTCACGATCACCGCATCCACATTGTAGTGATAGAGATACAGGCAGGTGAAGTTCCTCTCAGCCTCCTTAATGACTATCTTCTCCGGCGTCGTCACTACGCGCAGGCTGACGATATCCTTATCAAGCATAAGTTCCTGAAGGCGCCCCATCTTATCCATCAACCGCTCGATATCATCAAAAACGTTCATGTCAGGCATAGGGATCTTGGTCATCGCTTCCACCGCAGGCCCCACGGTCTTGACCCCTGCCTTCTTCATGGGCAGCACCTTCTCTATGAGATTTGAAAATCTCTCCGGATAGCGTAAAAGTGAGAGCGTCTCACCTGTAGGCGCACAGTCGACTATTATGGTGTCGTAACGACCGCTTTCATACAGTTCTAGGATCTTAAACATTGAGAACAGCTCTTCAAGTCCGGGGAATACCAGCAGTTCCTCCGTCTCTATCCCGCTTCCGCCCTTAAGGGTTAAAAGCCTCTTAAAGTAGTCCTTGAGATTCCCCCAGCTTTTCTCGCTCTCTGCAACAGTATCTGTCTCAAGTGCATACAGATTTTCCATGATCTGTGTCGGTTCATTCCCCACACGGCAGTCGAATGCATCACCTAAGCTGTGCGCCTGGTCCGTGCTCATGATCATCACTCTTTTACCGCTTCCGGCGATCTTACATGCAGTGGCCGCCGCCATACTGGTCTTGCCCACTCCGCCTTTTCCTGTGTATATGATTATTCGCATATGATCCCTCCAAATCCGCTTTGTTGTACCACTTACGGTTCCGGTTTTCTCTGAGCCCGTGGCATTAATGCCCGATCATTCGATCGTCACTTTTTTGACCTTAGTGTTCTCCTTGTCTTCAGTCGCATCACTTTTGCATTCGCCTGTAACGTGATCTGCCATGACCTTGGTCACGGCCTCTGCAAACATTGCTTTGACCTCACTTTCTATGACATCCAGATGCCCTTCCATCCCCTCCGGCAGAAGCGCCCGTATCGCCTGTCTCTGGAAACCAGCTGCCGTCTTTATTCTTCCAAACATCTCTTTATTCATCATCCGAATCATCTCCTTTCACAAAGCTTATATTTAGTGTCCCGCCTTCGTATTTTGCTCCCGTCACAACATGATCTCTCAATATGTTCGGCAGCGGAATGTTACGTTTAAAATTCCCCGTTTTAATGACCACATCCGTCTGTGCCTGATACAGATCGATATCGCCCTTATCTGCTCCCGGTATGCTTACCTTAAGCATATATCCCTCGTCAGTCTGTTCAAACTTCTCCCTGTCATTTATGACACGTGTGTCAAAAATGTCATCCCCCGTAAGTACATCCCTGACTATCCTTAATATATTGTCTTCACCCTTAAGCTCCTCCTCATACCACGGTATCCTGTATATCGGGAGTGCCGCGAAGGTCACCTCGATCTCCTCTATATACTTCTTCTGTATGTTAAGCCATTCATCAAAGAAATCATTTCCGATATCCTGCGGAAGTATCCTGTTGATATAGAGCCCGTCGACATTGAAGTCATACAGGTTCATATACATGTAGTTGCGCTTGGTCTCTTCGACCACCATCTTCCCCGGAGTAGTCACGATCCTTATGCTCGTGATCTCCCTGTTCTTAAGCAGTTCTTCCAGCTCCATGAGCTTCACAAACATCTTCTCGATATCGTTCATCGCCTGCTTATTGGGCATCTCTATCTTAAATAACTGCTTTGATACCGGAGATAATACCCTTACCCCGACCTTCCCTATGGGGAAGAGCTTCTCCATATACCA
>CAMNDJ010000071.1 GCA_946535225.1 uncultured Lachnospiraceae bacterium | reverse complement strand
GATGCCATAGCTGAAGGCCTGGCTAAGATCGATCCGGATTCTGCCGATATATACAAGGCCAATGCAACGACATATAATGACAAGCTTGCAGCTCTGGATAGCGAATATGAAAAGGCGGTATCATCTGCTGTTAATAAGACCGTATTATTCGGCGACAGATTTCCCTTCAGATATCTTACCGATGATTACGGCTTAAACTATTATGCTGCATTCGTCGGATGTTCGGCAGAGACAGAGGCAAGCTTTGAGACGATTGTCTTCTTAGCCGGTAAGGTCGATGAACTCGGACTTAAGACGATATTTACCATCGAGAAAAATGATGGCAGGATAGCCGGTACGATCAGAGATAACACAACCACCCAAGATCAGCAGATACTTGCTCTTGATTCGATGCAGTCCGTTACATCCGAAGATGTGGCTGCCGGCACGAGCTATCTGTCCGTAATGACGGATAATCTGAGCGTACTGAAGGAAGGACTTAAGTAAGCACCGAAGATCCGGATGACCTGTACAGGATATGGGATGCAGAAATGAGCTATATAGAAGTAAAAAATCTGAGCGTCGGATATGACGGCGTGGCGGTAGAAAAGAATATCAATTTTACGGTCGGTAAGGGAGACTATCTGTGCATAGTCGGTGAGAACGGCTCGGGAAAGACCACTCTTATGAAGACGTTGCTCGGCCTTAACGATCCGCTTAGAGGGCAGATCATATTCGGCGAGGACCTTACTAAGAACGAGATAGGTTACCTTCCGCAGCAGACAGAGGTGCAGAAGGACTTTCCTGCGTCCGTGCAGGAGATAGTCCTCTCCGGATGCCTGTCCGCATGCGGGTTGCGCCCCTTTTATAACAAAGCGGAAAAAGCACTTGCAGATGAGAACATCCGCAGGATGGGCATTGAAGATCTTAAGAGCCGCTGCTACAGGGAATTGTCAGGCGGTCAGCAACAGAGAGTATTGCTTGCAAGGGCGCTGTGTGCCACCCGCAAGGTATTGCTCTTGGACGAGCCGGTATCCGGACTCGATCCCAAGGTCACAGCCTCCCTGTATGAACTCATTAAGGATCTCAATAAGGAAGGCATCACCATCATCATGGTGTCCCATGATATAGAGGCTGCAGTAAAATATGCGAGCCACATACTTCATATAGGTGACGAACTGTTTTTCGGGACAAAGACAGACTATCTTAAGAGTTCTGCCGGAAAGATGTTCACGGACAGTAAGAAGGAGGTGAACTGATATATGGATAAGTTAGCTCTGTATATGTCATATCCCTTCGTAAGATATGCTGTCATAGTCGGCGTACTGATCGCCCTGTGCTCTTCACTCTTAGGAGTGACACTTGTACTTAAGAGATTCTCTTTTATCGGTGACGGATTATCGCATGTGGCATTCGGTGCTATATCCATAGCAGCCGTGCTCAGTCTCACCAACGAGATGGTCCTCATACTTCCGATCACGATAGTGAGTGCGATATTACTGCTTCGTACCGGTCAGAATACGAAGATCAAGGGAGATGCGGCAATAGCCATGATATCAGTAGCCGCTCTTGCATTCGGATATCTGATCATGAACATATTCTCCACATCATCCAATCTGTCGGGAGATGTATGCTCGACGCTGTTCGGTTCGACATCGATACTCACTCTGACCAAGGGCGAGGTGGCACTTTGTGCGATATTGTCCGTCATAGTGATCGCAATATTCGTGATATTCTACAATAAGATATTCGCCGTTACTTTTGATGAGAACTTCGCCAGAGCTACGGGGGTAAATGCAGGAGCATATAATCTCATGATAGCTGTAGTGATCGCCGTGATCATCGTACTGGCGATGAACCTTGTGGGATCACTACTTATATCGGCGCTCGTGATATTCCCGGCATTGTCGGCAATGAGACTGTTTAAGAGTTTTAAAAGTGTGACAATATGCTCGGCTGTTCTGTCCGTCATATGTGCACTGGCAGGAATACTGACATCGATACTTGCAGGCACGCCTGTCGGTTCCACAATAGTAGCAGTGGATGTTGCGGCATTCGGGATATGCGCACTTGTCGGAATGCTTAAGAAGGGTTGATGATATGAGCAGGGAATACAGAAGACATGAATTAAGAACTCTCAGAGGATATAAGAAGGCACTGTATGCCACGGTATGTACCGCCGTACTGTTATCTGGCACAGGCTGCGGTGATAAGAATATTAAATAAGCCCATCGGTCATCCCGATGGGCTTATGTGTTATATAAGATCTTGTCAGTCTACGATCGCTCCGGTATACATCATCTTGTCCGTGTCTGCAAATTCACCGTTCTGATATGCCTGCTCCAGATCATCTCTCACCTTCTGGGGCAACTTGCCCTTAGGTATCTTGATAAAGTAACTGTTGGTAAAGCCCTTATCTGTCTGATAGTAGATATTGATATCTATCTGATCCTCATACGGCTTAAGTACACTGTTAACATAGGCAAATCGATCGATTATGGCCACATCATTGATCTCTTCCATGACATCCTTGTCACTGTCGTAATAGTAAACGATCTGCACCGTCTGATCCGTCGTCTCTTCGTACGTGCTGTAGGTATCATCTGAATACAGCTCGGCCTGCGCTTCATTCTGATGTGAATAGTCGGTTATCTCTATATGATCGATCCTTCTTACATCAAGTTTACCCGATTCCGGATCAACATTCATTCCCTTACTCTTAAGATAATTAAGTGTATTCTCATAATCCGGATAGATATAGTATCCGTACAGAAGATCCATATACATATCATTCTTGATATTCACTGACTGCATCGCATAGATCGGATATTCATCCGCGATCCTCTTAAAGGTCATCGCATTAAGATCCTTATCATATGCTTCAAGCAGACCCTTAATGTCATCATGATCGAGTTTGAACACCGTATTGTATAATGCATCTGTAAATTCAACCGTCTTAATATTATCTGCATCAATGATCTCACTTATCTGATATGAGGCTGACTTGTACTCTGCACTGTCGTAAATAGCTTCTGCAGGCGCACAGGCCTCGGAAAGCTTTGCATTGTATGCGCGGTATACGGTCTTACCACCCTTAAGATCATATCTTACCGTATAGTACAGATGGTTCTCTTCTGCATCGATACCGTACTTCTCGGCCCACTCTTCATAAGACATGTTGTTGAGTTCTCTCTGCTTATCCAGACGTTTGAATACCGATCTCTCCGGATCGATGCCTGCGATACCGATGTTTACAAGCTGCTTGATAGCACCGTTATCCTTGGATTTCATGTTCTCAAGAATATGCTCAGCCTTATCCTCATATTCGGGAATGCCTTCACTGTTTATCTTGAAATTACTGATATCTCCGTCAAGGTCTGTCAGTGCGATACTCATGCTTTCAACTCTTCCGTCCTTCGGTACATATCTGTCATATCCGCCCAGATCGTATAGGAAGAAGCAGGCTATGACTGCTGCCACTGCGATCGATATAATTAGTTGCGTCCAGTGCTTAAATGCTTTCTTAAAATCAAGCTGAAGTACTATCTCAAGTATGACATGCGTGATCACTGCAGCTAAGATGAACAATAACCAGAACCACTTAGCTGTCATCAGTTCACCTGATACAAAGACCAGATATATCCCGCCTGAAAGTGCTGCCATTATGACTACAGGGATCCTTATTATAGTCTGTAATACAGGGTATGCCACAGCCTTGCCTGCCGTCTCCGAAGGTCTCTTAAGATAGAACACGAGCGCAAGAGAAGTATATACCACGGCGGTCGCTATGAGCAGGATGAACGCCCCGACATTGTCAGATATCAGTGCCTTCAGATTTTCCGGAATATTGCTCGGAGATAATACGAACTTCCACCATGAGAATCTCGTGCTGCCTATATAAGAATAGGTCTGGAAGCAGTAACTCCTGTACCATCCTATCACCATCTCAATAAACTCTTCACCGATCAAAGCCGCTATGGTAAGCAGCAGACCGATGAGCAGATTGCCCGTAAGCGATAAAGCAAGTATTGATATGCTGTATCCGATCATGAATATAAAGATCGAATAGACATACGTATTCATTATCATCGCTGCGATCCCGTGTCCGCCGAATCCCTTGACTGAGACTACGAGGCACTCAAGTATAGATGCAAGCAGCTGTATCAGTACAAAAGGAATAAGTCCCGAGAGATAGCGCACTATGAATGCATTATGTCTCTTGATCGGCATGCTGTGATACAGGTCCACCTTGGAACGCGAGAACATGTATCCGAAGCAGATGGCTGCATAGAACACGGATACTAACAGGAAATAGATCCCTAAATAGTCCACACAGACAACGCTCTTGATCGAGTTAAGTATCTGTGTCGGCAAAAATCCCCACATGATCCATCTGTCTATGTTCATAAGAAGTGATCCGGGCTGCATACCGATAAGGACTATCAATGTAAGTGTATAGAGCCAGAGCTTACGTCTGCACTCTCCCTTAAAAAGGTTAAGCGATAATGTTCTTGATGTCATATCCGACCACCTCCGTCTCACTTATGAATATCTCTTCCAAAGATAAAGGCAATACTTCCGCAAAGATCGTCTTCGTCTTCGACAATGCCTTATCCAGTTCTTCCCTCGTCCCCCTGATCGTGATCGTATGAAGCGATCCTCTTTCCTCATGACTCATGATATTCGGATCGTTAAGGAATGCTGCCTTGTCTTCATCCGATGCAAATACACACTGCAGTCTGTGAATACCGAGCTTCATCTCGTCCAGATCCTTAGAGAATAAGATGCCGCCCTGATGCAGCAGACCAACATGATCGCATATGTCTTCAAGTTCTCTTAAGTTATGTGATGCTATGATGGGTGTCATGGCCCTGTCTTCAAGCTCTGCTATGAATATCTTCTTAACTGCCTGACGCATCACGGGATCCAGTCCGTCGAAGGTCTCATCACACAGAAGATACTTGGTATTGGCGCATACTCCTAAGATAACGGATAACTGCTTCTTCATACCTTTGGAGAAAGTATTGATCCTGCGGTTAGCACCGAGGCCGAACTTACTCATGAGATCTGCGAATCTCTCCTCGTCGAATCTCTCATATGTCCCCTTATAGAAATTCTTCATCTCTTCCGGTGTGGAATTGGCGAAGTAATACTGTTCATCGGATATATAGAAGATCTCCTTCTTTACATCCGGGTTCTCATATGCATCCTGCCCGTCTACAAGGATCTGTCCGTCACTTGGCTTAAGCACCCCTGCTATCATTCGAAGCAGAGTGCTCTTGCCCGCACCGTTGGTTCCGACCAGGCCGAATACATGACCTTCTTCTATGGTCGCACTGATATTTCCTATAGCATAGAAATCATCGAATTTCTTGCTAAGTCCCTTGATCTCTATCATTTCATCCCCTCCTTTTTAAGTCTTGTATCAATGCTGTCGTGAAGCTTTTCTGCTGTAACACCCAGATGATACAGTTCCGCAGCCTTGTTTTCAAAGTCTTTCAGAGCTTCACTTAACTTGTCTTCCTTCCATCCGTCCTTAGGCGAGACGAAATTGCCTCTGCCCTTGACCGTATATATGTATCCGTCTCGCTCGAGTTCCTGATAAGCTCTTTGGATCGTGTTGGGGTTTATTGACATCTCAATCGCCATGTTCCTTACAGACGGGATCTTGTCATTCTCCGCCAGCACACCCTTCACTATCAGGTTCTTAAGCTTCTCCGTGATCTGCTCATATATCGGTCTCTTGTCCTGATAATCGATACTGATAAGCATCCGGCACTTCTCCTTTCATATGATCATCTACACGTTTTTTTGCAAAAAATTAAGTGTACTAATACAACTAGTACACTTAATATACCCCGGATGGGGCGAACTGTCAATACCCGTTTATAAAAAAATTGTTATTTTCGTATCTACAGGAAATCCACGTCCCTCTTAGCGCCCATATCCAGCTTCTTCTTAAGAACGAATCTTATGCTGTCTATATCTATTCCGGTCTGAGCAAAGTAAAGAGCCAGGTAATTATCCGTCTGATAGCTTGCATCTATCTCAACTCTGCGCTCGATCCATTCTCCTTGGGTTCCGCTTACGGTAATAGCACCACGGACCATATTGTTCTCAGAGACGGTCATCGTTGTCTGCGAGAGTTCTCCGGCATCCGACTTAAGCTTAAATACCACATCATATATTCCCTGTGTGGTGATATGAAGGGTATAGACATTATTAGATCCGCCTTCGGTATGAAGGTCCGTGATATCCAGATAAGTCTCCTGAGCTCCGGTCTCCGTATAAGGCATGTAGTAGGTGTTCTTATCTGCTCCCTTCGGAGGATTCTTAACTTCTATCTCATCCTCGCCGTCCACGAGTCTCCTGCTCACGGCAAGCTTCTTTAGTACATTACATATATTGGCGGCATTACGTAAGAGTTCGCCTCTTGTGATAAGCCCCTTCTTAAGGCCGTCCTCTGAATTATCCAGATTGGCATTGCCCGCAGAGTCTGCTGTTACCTTATACAGATCATTCTGCGCACTTATCATGGCCGTGGTATTCTTGATCGTGGCCTCTTCAGTAAGCAGTTCCATCATCTTGGGATCCGTGAGCCTAACCGCGCTTCCCGCCGGTCCCATCTTGGCCCACCAGTCTGTCATGACCGCACCGTCAAATCCCCATTCACCTCTTAGGATCGTCGTATTAAGGTCGTAATTACTTGCGGTATATATGCCGTTAAGCGGTCCGTATGTAGTCATGATAAGGAAAGCCCCGCCTTCCTTAACTGCCATCTCAAAAGCCTTAAGATAAATCTCTCTTAAAGCCCTGACAGAGACTACCGCATCCACAAAATGTCTCTTAAACTCCTGATTATTGGTGGCAAAATGCTTACAGGTACCTGTTACTTCATACTTATGAAGTCCTTTAAGCTCGGCAACCGCACAGGCTCCCGTCAGATACGGATCCTCGGAATAGTATTCGAAGTTGCGTCCGTTGATCGGATTACGGTGTATATTAAGCCCCGGTCCCAAGAGCGAATCTATCTTATTCTTCCTGAGTTCCTTACCCTCATATTCATACAGTCTCTCTATTAATGATAAGTTGAACGAGCATGCCTGAAGTGTAGCATTCGGCAGTGAGAAGGCCTCCGTACCGCAATCCATACGTATGCCTGAAGGACCGTCCGAACAAGCTGCGATCGGCATACCGAGTTCCTTATTAAGCCTGTCAGTCACACCTCCGAAGCATGATGCCACACCGGGTGTTACCTTCGGTGAGCACATTCCCTCACCGCGCGACATATGTATCAGATCAAGATCCGTCAACTGATCGAGGTAATCCTCCATTGATACCTCACCCCTCATCATATCAATGAACTTATAGCCCTTATCTCCTGTGTATTCCCTTCCATCCGGACGTCTGTCAACTATCCTGTCCCTTAAGTCATAACTTCTTAGCGGAACAGGTTCATACTCCATCTTATTTCCGTCATCCGTGATATTAAGATGCATTCTTTTAAGTTCTTCAATGGGTGAGCATGCCTCTTCATGTTCACTTATGACAACAGTGTCACCTAATGTGAAGCTGCCAATAAGCTCAGCATTACGCACATCTGTGCCTGCATATATTATGTATTCACCGGCCTCAAGCACATAGCAGTCCTTATGTCCCGTCACACCGCTATCATCGAAGCTTGCCATTTCCGCCATTGCAAAATCCACAGCGACTGTCTCTGATGCCCCCGGAGTGAGCACATCTGTCTTAGAAAACCGTATAAGACTTCTGAGCGGCTTACCAAGCTTACCCTGCGGAGCCTCGAAGTATACCTGTACCACTTCCTTGCCTGCGACTTCTCCCGTATTGGTAACGGTCGTGGATACACGGATCGAATCCTCACCCTGACTCATGCTCGACTCCATGTTAAAAGTCGTATAAGACAGACCGAAGCCGAAGGGATACATCACCTTATCCTTGGCAACCGATTCAAAATATCTGTAACCTACATATATATCTTCTTCATAATGATTCTTATCCTCTGCACCGAAATTCTTTGTAGACGGATAATCCTCTATATCATATGCTATCGTATCCGAGAGTCTTCCCGAAGGACATACCCTTCCCGTAAGGACATCGACGATACCATGACCGCCTTCCATACCACCCTGCCAGGTGTACATCACGGCCTGAGGATCGTATCTGTCCACCCATTTCATATCTATGATGCTGCCTACATTAAGAACAACAGCTACTCTCTTAAATGCCTTAGTGACTGCAGACAGCATCTGCTCTTCTTCATCAGAGAGATTGTACGCACCCTTATCTGCAGAACTGTCCCTGTCTTCTCCCGCACTTCTGCCTATGATGACCAATGCCAGATCCGAACCGGCTGCAGCCTTTTTTGCAACTTCATCCGATACCGTCATCTCCAGCTG
>CAMNDJ010000070.1 GCA_946535225.1 uncultured Lachnospiraceae bacterium | reverse complement strand
AAACGGACATCGGGTTGGGGTCAGAACGCCGTCTGTATAATCAGAAAGCAGCCCGTTGGGCTGCTTTCTGATTATGCCGGCGGCGGGACTTGAACCCGCACGATGTTGCCATCAACAGATTTTGAGTCTGCCTCGTCTGCCAATTCCGACACGCCGGCGCACGCTTAAGAGTGTATCACATTCTCTATCTGCCAGTCAATAGGCTCAAGACCGTTGGATACGAGGAACTCGTTACACTTACTGAAATGTCTGCATCCGAAGAATCCTCTGTATGCCGACAGCGGAGAAGGGTGGACCGTCTTGAGTATCAGATGCTTCGGATTGTTAAGCATGGGGATCTTGCTCTGTGCAGGTGATCCCCACAACATATACACTACCGGCGAATCCTTGGCATTTACAGCCTGTATGATCGCATCCGTGAACTGCTCCCATCCTCTTCCCTTGTGAGAATTCGCCTGATGAGCTCTTACTGTAAGGACAGTGTTCAACATCAGTACTCCCTGTTTTGCCCACTTAACCAGATTGCCGTTATCGGGTATGTAGCAGCCGAGGTCATCGTGAAGTTCCTTATATATATTCTGAAGCGACGGCGGGATCTTCTTCTGATCGACAGGCACAGAAAATGACAGACCGTGAGCCTGATTCGGTTCATGATACGGATCCTGACCAAGTATCAGGACTTTTACATCGCTAAGCGGTGTCAGATGAAAAGCCGTAAATATCTCATCGGATGGCGGATATATCACCTGCGATGAATACTCTGACTTAACGAACTTGTATAATTCCTTATAATAAGGCTTCCTACACTCTGTCTCGACTGTAGGAAGCCAATCATTGCTTATCTGCATTTACAGCCTTACCTCGATCCCCTGCTCCTGCATGTATCTCTTAACTTCACTTATCTCCAGTTCCTTATAATGGAAAAGCGACGCGGCTAAGACCGCATCCGCATGACCTTCTGTTACCGCCTCAGCGAAGTGTTCACACTTACCGGCCCCGCCGGATGCTATTACCGGAATGTTAACACTGTCCGCGATCGCTCTTGTCAGTTCAATATCAAAGCCTGCTTTGGTCCCGTCTCTGTCCATACTCGTAAGAAGTATCTCTCCTGCACCGAGAGCTTCCGCTCTCTTTGCCCATTCAACGGCATCGATCCCGGTGTCCACTCTTCCACCCTTAAGATATATCGTCCACTTGCCGGAAGGATCGGTGACTCTTGCCGTATCATTATCCGGCACCATATTCTCATCAGGGGCCTTATATCCTTCGGCGCATCTCTTGGCATCAATCGCAACAACAACACACTGGCTGCCGAACTTCTCCGATGCTTCGCTTATGAGCGAAGGTCTGAGTATCGCCGCTGAATTTACCGCAACCTTATCTGCACCTTCTCTGAGTATATTCCTGAAATCTTCTACAGAACGAATGCCACCGCCCACAGTATATGGTATGAACAGTTTCTCAGCGACATCCGATGCAAGCTTAACAGCTGTCTTTCTCTCGTCACTGCTGGCCGTGATATCTAAGAACACGACTTCATCCGCGCCGGCCATATCATAAGCCGAAGCGACTTCAACCGGATCACCGGCATCCTTAAGATCGACAAAGTTAATGCCTTTGACCACTCTTCCGTTATCAACATCCAGACAAGGTATCACTCTGATAGTATGCATGTACGTTCTCCATACTTTCTGACATATTTGTCATAATTTGCCCTGTCGTACAGACAGGGCAACGATATCACAGATTTACAAAATTATTGAGTATCTTGATCCCGATGCTCGAGCTCTTCTCAGGATGGAACTGACAGCCGAACAGATTGTCATGCTCTATGGCTACATCAGCCATATTCCCATACAGGGCATTGGCGACCACATCATTCCTGTCAGAAGCTTTGACATAATAAGAATGCACAAAATAGACGTAAGAACCACTATAGATATTCTTAAGCAGACGGCACTTTTTTACATCAACAAGAGAATTCCAGCCAATCTGCGGTATCTTAAGACCGTAGGAGGGATCAAATCTCACGACATGTCCCGGCAGAAGGCCTAAGCCTTTCACTTCCGGGGATTCTTCGCTGTCTTCGAACATCACCTGAAGTCCGAGACATATACCCAGGAAAGGTGTACCCTTCTTTATGACCTTATGTATGACATCAATAAGATTATACTCATTGAGCTTACTCATTGCATCGCCGAATGCACCTACTCCCGGAAGGATGACCTTATCCGCGTCCGCTATCTCTGCGCTCTCTCTTGTCAGCTTATACTCTGCTCCGAGCGAAGCAAGCGCCTTCTCTACGCTTCTTATATTGCCTGCATCATAATCGATTATAGCGATCATACATCCCCCTCATCAGTCGGAATGACCGTCGTATCTGCAGGTAAATCAGTATCGGAGCCCTCCTGTGAAGGTTGCCCGGCATCTGCCGGTGCCTCAGGACGGCCTTCCTCAAATATCCTGTTAGGATCATCCGGAAGGAAATCCGTTTCCGGAGGAAGGATGTCGTCTACCGACGGGCCTGCCTGCGAATCGTTTTCTGCTTCGCCTCCTGCCGGCGTTCCTTCTTCTGCGGCTATATCCGCATCGTACGTAAACGGAGTACCGTGAACTATCGAATCTATTCTCTTGGTGTATTTAACCTTGCTCTCATATCCTGCTATTTCTACTGCATCCTCTTCATTAAGACCATAACCCGACAATGCATACAGGATCTGTGAATAAGTCTGCTCTACCTGTGGTGCGACTCCGTAACTCTCAGCCTGTCTGAGAACTTCCGGATACATTCCGACTCCTTCTAACAGAGCATTGAGTGCCTTGTCTTCCATGCCGAGCTTCTGGTAATTCTGATATGATCTTAACTTGCGATCGAGCATCAGCATTATCTGCGATTTGGTGAACATATCGGCATCTTCGCCCTTGAGTTCCAGACCGTAGAGATCTTCATATGTAGTCTGATAATCCTGCTTCTCAAATGCATCCCTGGCTTCTTTAAGGTTATGTGCTTTTGTAAATACCAATGTGATGATAATTATGCCTGCAAGTATTGAGAAGCAAAGAATGAAGGTTGCTCTTACGCGCTTCTTGGGAAGTTTCTTCTCAGGTTTTGAAGGCACTTCTTCTGCTTTGGGAGCCTTTTCTTTCTTTTTGCGCTCCTTCTTTTTCTTCTTCTTACCGCCTTCTTCGCCTTCTTCATCCTCGCCTTCGGCTGCTTCTTCGCCTTCGGTCGGAGCATCTTTATCCTTCTTCTTTTTCTTCTTTTCTTTTTTGCCTTTTTTGCCCTTCTTCTTGCCCTGCTCTGCATCGAGCTGTTCCATTATCTCTTTGTTCTCATCCGAGATATTGGCAACTTCCGAAGGATCTGCGCCTTCACCTTCAGCGGCAGGATCCGCAGATGCACCCTCTTCTTCATCATCAACAGTCTCTGTGAGCATTGTTAACAGCCCTGCAAAGAATCCCTTCTTAGGCTCTTCGCCCTCAGCGGTTGAAGCCTCTGCATCCTCACCGCCTTCTGCAGCTGCCTTCTTGCCTTTCTTTTTAGCCGCCTTGGCAGCTTTCTTTTCTTCCTTGGCCTTGAGTTTCGCTGCTTTTTTGGCTTCTTTGGACTTAGCAGCCGCTTCTTCCGGTGTATCAAGGACATCCGAAGCCACATCATCAACTGTCGTAGCCGCGATCAGCGCTGCCTCGTCAACCGCTTCTCCCTTTTCATCGGAATCAAGCAGATTCTGTATATCTCCGAGATCTTCATCACCCGCACTTGCGAGCAATGACATCAGTTCATCAGAGTCTTCAATACCGGTCTCGGTATCGTCTTTGGCACTTCCTACGCTCTCTGCCTCAGCTAACATCGCATCTATCTCATCAGATGTAAGTGCCATTTCATCTTCAGCAGATGCGTCTTCCGCACCGTCTGAGGACTCTTCAAGCAGATCGCTGAGTGAAGGTCCGTCGCCCATGAGATTGTCCATGATGGTATCATCATCCGTAAGATCAACTTCGACCGGATCTGAAGCCGCATCCTCCGAAGTGCTTTCCTCTAACAGACTCTCCAATGACACCTGCTCATCATCAGCCAAATCCTTATCGGCCTCTGCGATCAAAGAATCAAGTTCCGGTGAGTCAAGATCGACCTCTGCCGGTCCTTCTGCCGGGGATTCTCCCGTCTCTACACCGGCAGCACTGAACATAGCCTCTATCTCATCGGGGCTTAAGGTTTTATTGCCGTCTGCAGGATCAACGTCAAGTACACCTGCCGGTGCCTCTGCCGAAGCAGGTTCAGGTTCAGAGGAAACTTCCGGTTCAGGTTCAGGTTCGGGTTCCGGCTCATCCTCAAGGACTTCAGCGATATCGCTCTCCAGTTCCTCCTCCGGCATGTCCGGATGTGAATCATCCAAGACAGCCTCCTCTTCCTCGGAAGGTCCGGTAATGGGCTCTATTGATTTTAATAATTCATCAAGGTATTTCTCATCAAAATCCATTGCAGCATCAATTCTCCATGCGCATTTATCTCTTTATCAGGGTCTGATCTTGTATTTTCCCCTGACAAAGAAAAAGCCGAGATCACTCCCGGCTATTTCTTTTGATATAACTAATCAAGTAATAATCCGTCAACCAATCTTACGAGGTTACCAATCTCCGGCTTAGATAACTGTGCATCCGCACCGAGCGATTCGCCTTTCTTACGCATCTCGTCATTTACAAGAGAAGAGAAAATGATAACGGGAATGTTCTTCGTGGCCTCATCTGTCTTGATGAGCTTGGTCAACCTGTGACCGTCCATCATAGGCATCTCGATATCGGTGATAACACACTGAATATCATCCTTGAGCGTGCCCTTGTTCTTACAATCCTGGATAACATCCCATGCTTCCTGACCGTTAGCCGTATGAATGAGCTGAACATAACCGGCCTTCTTAAGAGATTCCACGATCATCTTGTTAAGGAGCAGTGAATCTTCGGCGATCAGGATCGACTTCTCATTACGCTTAGAGTTCTTCTCGATCAGATCCACCTCTTCTACCTTAAGTCCCGTCTCAGGATTGATATCGCTTAGTATCTTCTCAAAGTCAAGGATGATCACAAGCTTGTTATCGATCTTGATGATACCGGTCGAAATGCTCTCATCTACCGTGCTCACCGTCTCATTGGGCTTCGTGATCTCTGTCCATGACACTCTGTGTATACCAAGAACAGTATCTACATGGAAAGCAATGTCAAGATTATTAAAATTCGTTACAATGAACAGACCGCCGGGTTCTGATGTACCGCGCTGTAAACAGTTACGCAGATCGATAGCCGTGATCATGATGTCACGCGGCATGAATATGCCCTCTATACTGGGGTGTGAATTGGGAACGGGAGTGACCGGCTGATAAGGAATGATCTCCTTGATCTTAGCCACATTGATACCGTAAGAATTGCCACTGACATTGAACTCCAGCACTTCGAGTTCATTAGTACCGCTTTCCATAAGAATCTTACTGTCCATACACTAATACCTCTCTTGCATTATATTCACTACATCTACCAAGTAGTATAAATATCCTATGCTATTATAGCATACATTTCGGAAAAAAAATACGAATTTTCGATTTTTTCTTGTCCGGGAAGCCACCACCCTCTAAGGCGACCACCGAAGCCCTTTGGGATAGTGATTCTTCAGCATTCCGCCGGTCGCTTTGCCGAATCCCAGCGTGTATCCGTCGACAGTCACGACACAATATCCTTTAAGATCCGGCTCGCATGCTATACTCTCCCCGCGAAGATATCTGTAAGTGCGCTCATCTTTTGCATCAAGAGGCACGATCCGTCTGCACATGTGAGGCTTAAGTGTAAGAGCTAACGAATGTGAGGGCTTAAATATTCCCTTATGCACCTCTCCCAAATGAAGACCCGCCCTCTCGATCCTGAGTCTTGTACCCTTTCTCCTGCCTGTAGCCGCTTCAGCTATTTCATCGTATGCAACATAGAGATTATCCCCGTATGCGAAGATCTCACCCGCAAGGATCTGCTCTGATCCTTCATCCGTCAGTATATCCTTAAGGCCTTCCGTAAGGATCTCCTGTGTTTTCCTGTCTGTACCGGGCAAAAAACGCACGGTCTGACTTATTCTGCCCGGCAGCTCATTTTCACCTCCGCACGGCGAACCGTCCGACTTAAGCACGGCCGCAAAATGGCCTTCTCCTTTGTGCTTATGCGGCCATATCCTGTACATACCGTTATCCGGGCTAAACCCGTCTATCGCGATATCCGCAACAGAATATGACGGATGGCCATTCAAAAAAAGCCGGATCGCATCTTCGTCCTCTCCCGGTTCAAAGGTGCAGGTGGAATATATAAGATATCCGCCGGGCTTTAAGCAGATATGAGCTGCATCAGTTATAGTCCTGCCCCTTAGGATACAATTATCAACATTCTCGACAGACCATTCCTCTACGGCAATATCATCCCGTCTGAACATCCCTTCACCGGAACATGGAACATCCGTGAGTACCACATCAAAGAAACCCGCAAAGCACTCCGCGAGTTTTTCGGGATTCTCAACAGTTACAAGGCAGTTCCTGATCCCGAGTCTCTCGATATTCTGAGACAAGGCCCTGGCTCTTGAAGGAACGGGCTCATTTGCCACAAGTATACCCTTATCTCCTATCTCCCCTGCCATATGTGTCGCCTTGCCTCCCGGTGCCGCACACATATCAAGCACGCGGACATATCCTTTATCGTCTATCACTTTACGTATAGCTTTGCAGGCGAGTTCTCCCGGAAGCATCGCGCTGGGCTCCTGGATATAATAGACTCCCGCTGCATGATAAGGATGCTTGCCCGGACGCATCTCACCATCATAGTAATATCCCGTTTCGCACCATGGCACGCCTGTAAGTTCAAAACCGTCCGGAAGAGTGTCCGTCTTGAGCGGATTTAACCTGAGGCCCTTTACGGCTTCCTCATTATATGATGCGATAAATGCGTCATACTCATCGCCGAGATATGCTTTCATCCTGTTTGTGAATTCCTGCGGAAGTTTCTTACTCATTCATTTTCTCCGGCATTTCATTTGATACCCGTTATCCGGTCCGAACGGGGGATCGGCCTGCTGGCACATCACAGCAAGTATATCACTTTTGTACTTATGTTAGAAGGACCTGCCATAAAAGGGAAAGGCCGACATCGGGGGGGATGTCGACCTTGTAAAGGGGAGTATATAATATTTCTTTGTACTCATCTGCTGAGCACCAACAAATATAAATGAAAAAGAAAAAGGGGAGTTTTTCTTATCAACTGCATGGTATCATATATAGTGTAATAGAACTGTAAGTAAGATTTAAAAATATTTAGAAGATATTTGCGAAGATAATTATATCATTATAGCGTCCCGTCGCTTCGCTCGCGAACGGAATTGGGTTCGCCTCCTGTATCTTCTGCATAAAAGCAGCCGGTCTGATGACCGGCCGTTTTTATGCAGAAGATGGGACTTGAACCCACACGGTATTGCTACCACAGGCACCTGAAGCCTGCGCGTCTGCCAATTCCACCACTTCTGCTCATATTCGGAACTATCCGTTCGGATAGCGTCCACGAGATATTCTATATGTTTTACCCAAATGTGTCAAGAAGGACTTGCCGCATTATCACCGGGTCAATGATTTAATCGCGCTCAAGTATATAGCCGGATACGGAAAGCGAATATATCTCTTTGCTCTCCTGATAGAATTCAACATAGAAAGATGTGATATAGAGATCTCTCTCATCATCAATCTTAAATATCTCCCTGCCTTCCAACGTAAAGTCATCCGATTTGCGCTTGTTATAGTTCGCCATGGCCCAGTCTGTGATCCCGCTTAGATCAACCTCGATCTTAGCCTCCATAGCTGCACTTCCCTTCTATACTTTTTTCAGAAGTAATTCTACCACAAATCCGTTGTCGTTATAGTATTCCATACCTCCGCCCTGCTTGTTCATATAGGTTCTGGCCAGATACAGCCCAAGGCCGTAACCTGTCTGTGAAGAAGAATTATGACCTCTGTAGTATTTTTCCGCGATGAGCGGCAGATCATCCGGATCGACTCCCGGACCATGATCTCTTATGGTTATCTTAAGGAAGCTTCCCTTCTTTCCGTCCGCCATCAGCATGTCATCAATTTCCGAGAAACTGACATCAATGTCGGTTCCCGCGTATTTACAGGAGTTGCCTATGATGTTGTCGATGACCTGCTCCATACGCTGCCTGTCCATATATACAAGGCACGGATGGATGCGATTCGTCATCACGATATTGCCGTAAGCCTCCATTCTTAAGATAAATTCCTCTATTAGATCCGATCTCTCTTCTGCGGGATGCACCTCCGCCTTTTCAAGATCCTCGAGATTGATATGCATCACATCGGTCATGATGTTGCTGATACTCTCCGCCTTACCCGATATCGATGCAACCTTCTCGAGCATATC
>CAMNDJ010000069.1 GCA_946535225.1 uncultured Lachnospiraceae bacterium | reverse complement strand
AAGGCTACTTCATCTGCAGGCGGCTCGGGATCAGGAAGCGGCTCTTCCGGCAGTAAGTCAGGAAGCAGCAGTTCATCCTCTTCATCAGGCACAACCAACGGGAACGGTAAAGCGGTTCCCGTATCAGGAGTAAAGGGATACAGCAATGCCAAGGACATGCCCAAGACAGGTGACGGGGATGTTTACAGGATACTTGGTGCCATCATACTTTTCTTATTCGGTTCGATAGAACTGGTATCGTCCGTTAAGGTTAAGAGCGCGGAGTAGGATGTATCCGGGCGGATTGATCATGCATATTTTACGAAAGGAATCATTATAGATGAACAAAAAAGATGTACTTGAATTAAAGAAGAGATATAAGAAAGAATCCTGCACCATAAGACGTATGGCGGGCTGCTATGTGGACGCCAATCACAATAAGGTGCTTAAACTTAATGAGAACTTCCTTAATCTTAAGGAGGATGAATTCTTCAAGTTCATGGAGATCGCGAAGAAGACTCTGACGGGAACTATCGGCAATAATATTCTTGAACTTGACTTTCCTGCAGAAGAAGAACAGCCGGGAGGTAAGCAGCAGTTTCTGTTCGGACTCAGGGCATCTGCGCTCGATAATGAAGATCTTCTTGACAGACTCTATGACCTTATCATAGACGGGTACGATTATGTCGGTAATTATCTGATCCTGGTATTCCACGATGTATATGATATCCCGGATAAGACATCGGATAATTTAAAGACCGGTGAATCGGATGAGGTATATGATTATCTTCTTGTATCCGTGTGTCCCGTGGCACTCTCCAAGCCGGGTCTCGGATATAAGCCTGAAGAGAACAAGATCGGTGCCAGGATAAGAGACTGGGTAGTCGGTGTACCGGATCTCGGATTCTTATTCCCCGCGTTTGATGACAGGAGCGCGGATATCCATAAGGTGGACTATTTTGTACGTGATGCCAAGGATTCGCATGCGGAATTCGTAGAAGACGTGCTTGGATGCGGTCCAAAGCGTACTGCCTATGAACAGCGCAAGGTATTCTCTGCGATAGTCAAGAGAGCTTACGGTGCCGATGAGGAACAGAGTAAGGAGGCTCTTATCGGTATACAGGAGAGCTTAAATAACAGGATAGAGGAAAAAGAGGCCACAGGCGGTGTCGGAATAAGCGTAACTTTAGATGCGACCACAATAGATGAAGTTTTGGATGAGAATGGTATAGAGGGAGAGCCTGCGCGTATCATCAAGGAGGTTGTGTTGGAGGAATTCTCAGATGAGCTTCCCGAGGTAGCCAATCTCATAGATAATAAAGAACTTGAGAAGAATGCCAAAGAACGTGAGAAGAAGGAACTGGTCAAAGAAGTCGCATCCCTTAAGACAGAGATCAAGCGCATGGAATCGGAGAACATCTCGGGTGATGATGTAAAGACCTATGATGTCGTAGTACGCGTCAAGCCCGAAAAGGCGCTTAAGATAAGGTCTCAGGTGATCGGTGATCAGAAATGCCTCGTGATCCCGATGGATGATAATGAGAATGTCAATGTCAACGGTGTGAACACCAAGATATGATACGTAAATGGCAGGATTTGATATAAAGGAAGAACTGAATAAGCTGCCCAAATCACCGGGCGTATATATCATGCATGACAAGAATGATGATGTGATATATGTAGGTAAGGCCGTTAATCTGCACAACAGAGTACGGTCTTATTTTCGTGATAATGTGGGAAGAGGTCCGTGGATAGACAGGATGGTGAGTCTCATAGCCTATTTTGAGTATATCGTTACGGACTCGGAACTAGAGGCTCTGGTACTTGAGAATAATCTCATCAAGGAACATCGTCCCAAGTACAACACGATGCTGGTGGATGACAAGACATATCCGTATATCAAGGTCACGGCCGAGGATTATCCCCGAATCCTGTTCTCAAGGGAGATGAAGAAGGACAAGTCCAGATATTTCGGCCCCTATACATCAGCGGGGTCAGTCAAGGACACGATAGAACTCATTAACAAGTTGTATAAGTTGCGTACCTGCAATGCAAAAGTGACATACGGCAAAAAAGTGACAGACAGACCTTGCCTGAATTACCATATGGGTAAATGTACGGCACCGTGTCAGGGTACGGTCACTAAGGAAGAATATGCCGCGCGTGTGGAACAGGCCTACGATTTCCTTAACGGCAATTTTGATCCTGTGATAACAAGGTTGGAAAATGATATGACACAGGCGTCAGAATCCCTTGACTTCGAGAAGGCTGCCGCGATAAGAGATCTGTTGGGAAGCGTCAGGGCGGTGGCACAGAAGCAGAAGATAGAGCATACGGATGGTGAAGACAGGGATATAGTTGCCTTCGCGCATAAGTCGTCTGATGCGGTCGTTCAGGTTTTCTTTATCCGCGGCGGGCGAATGATCGGAAGGGAGCATTTCTTTCTTAAGACCGATGATGACAGTACGGGTGAAGATATTATCGGCAGTTTTATAAAACAGTACTATACAGGCACTCCGTATATTCCCAAGGAACTGTATCTTCCGTGCGAACTGTCGGATTCAGAGCTTATAGAGGACTGGCTGACGTCAAAGAGGGGTAATAAGGTACATATAGTAGTTCCTAAGATAGGACAGAAGGCAAGACTTATCAAGCTCGCCGAGTCCAATGCCGGTCTGATCTTAGATAAGGATAAGGAGCGGATCAAGAGAGAAGAAGGACGTACCATAGGTGCTGTCAAAGAGATAGAAGAGATACTGGGTATCAAGGGACTTAACAGAATGGAGGCATTCGATATCTCCAACACATCGGGATTTGAGAATGTGGGATCCATGGTCGTATTCGAGGGAGGCAAGCCCAAGAAGAGCGATTACCGCAAGTTCAAGATGAAGACGGTCGCAGGTCCCGATGATTATGCGTGCATGAGAGAAGTTCTTACAAGAAGGTTCACTCATGGGCTTGAGGAGATGGAGAAGCTTAAGGAAAAGGGAGAGGATACTGATTTCGGCAGTTTTACCAGATTTCCCGACCTCCTGCTTATGGATGGTGGAAAAGGACAGGTAGGTATCGCTCTTGAGGTACTTGGTAAGCTCGGACTGAACATACCCGTATGCGGGATGGTCAAGGATGATAAGCATAATACAAGAGGCCTGTATTATGATAATGTTGAGCTTCCGATAGACCGTACGAGTGAGGGATTTAAGCTGATCACGAGGATACAGGATGAGGCGCACAGATTTGCCATCACATATCACAGGAGCTTAAGGAGCAAGGATCAGGTACACTCGGTGCTTGATGAGATACCGGGGATAGGACCGGCCGGGCGTAAACGCCTTATGATGGCTTTTGACAGTATAGAGGATATCAGACAGGCGGATATGGATGAGCTGTCTGCAGTCGACGGGATAAGCGCAAGACAGGCGCAGTCAGTATATTCATTTTTCCACGGGGATGTGGTAGAATAATCGATAACAGAGCAATGACCGCACGTGGAAGATGAGCGGTCGATCACTGCAAAACGGAGGATTACATGGCAAGCGTTAAACTGGCAGAGATAATCGAACATAGCAAGTTGGAGAATCTTACTCCCGAGATCGATATCAGGAAGATCAAGATCACACAGCCTGATATCAACAGACCTGCTCTTCAGCTGGCAGGGTATTTCGAACACTATGAGTCTACGAGACTTCAGATCATAGGCTATGTGGAGTATACATATATGGAGAGCCTGCCCAAGGCCAGGCAGAAGGAAGTCTTCGAACAGCTTCTTACTTATCCAACGCCGGGTATAGTATTCTGCAGAGAGTTGCAGCCCAATGCACTCTTTAAGAAGACGGCCATCAAGCACGGCGTACCTCTTCTTATGACCAAGAAGGCAACATCGGCATTCACGGCAGAGATAATAAGGTGGCTTAATGTCAAGCTCGCACCCATGATCTCGGTTCACGGAGTGTTAGTCGATGTATTCGGCGAAGGACTCCTCATCACCGGTGAGAGCGGAATAGGTAAGTCAGAGACTGCTTTAGAGCTTATCAAGAGAGGTCACAGACTGGTAACCGATGATGTGGTTGAGATCCGTAAGGTATCAGATGAGACGCTTATCGGCACCGCACCCAATATCACGAAGCATTTCATTGAACTTAGGGGCATAGGGATAGTCGACGTCAAGAGTCTGTTCGGTGTATCCAGTGTCAAGGAGTCGCAGGGTATCGATCTTGTCATCAGACTTGAGGAATGGGATAAGGACAAGGACTATGACAGACTTGGACTTGAAGAAGAATATATAGAATATCTCGGCAACAGGGTGGTATGTCACAACATACCGATCCGTCCGGGTCGTAACCTCTCTATCATATGCGAGTCTGCGGCTATCAACCACAGACAGAAGAAGATGGGTTACAATGCGGCTCAGGCACTGTATGAGAGAGTACAGAAGTCATTAGCTGAGAAGAGAGAGGAAGAGGATGAGTAAGATACTATTCGGAGTGGATGTCGGCGGAACGACGGTTAAGTTAGGTTGCTTTGATACAGAAGGCAATCTCCTGGACAAATGGGAGATACCGACACGTACTGAGGATAAGGGAAGCAACATAATAGGAGATATCGCAGGAAGTATCTTAGTCAAGCTTGCCAAGGATGATATAGACAAGAAGGATGTAGTCGGTATCGGAATAGGCGTTCCGGGTCCTGTTAAAAGTGACGGAACTGTCATAGTGGCAGTCAATCTCGGCTGGAAGGATGTTAATGTGAGCAAGGAACTTGAAGAGCTCACGGACATCAAGGTCAAGGCAAGCAATGATGCCAATGTTGCGGCTTTAGGAGAAATGTGGAGAGGCGGCGGTCAGGGCTATGATAATGTAGTGGCAGTCACACTCGGTACAGGTGTAGGCGGCGGTATCATAGTAGACGGCAGGATAGTCAACGGTGCGACCGGAGCCGGCGGAGAGATCGGTCATATCCACCTTGAAGACAATGAATCTGAGGCCTGCGGCTGTGGCGGACACGGATGCCTGGAGCAATATGCTTCGGCAACGGGTGTTGTGAGGATAGCCAAGAAGAAGCTGGCAGATTCAAGCAAGAACAGCGTCTTAAGAGAAGGTGAAGTGACGGCCAAGGATGTATGGGATGCAGTCAAGGCCGGAGACGAGCTTGCGATCGAGGTTGCCGAGATCTACGGAGAGTACCTTGGCAAGGGACTTGCGGCGGTAGCAGATGTAGTCAATCCTCAGGTATTCGTTATAGGCGGCGGTGTATCCAAAGCCGGAAGAGTGCTGATCGAGTATATGGAGCCATACTATGATAAGTATGTGTTCCCGGGCGCTAAGGGCACTAAGTTCGCATTGGCCAAGCTTGGCAATGATGCGGGAATATACGGTGCAGCCAGACTGGTTCTTGATATCTAAGCCGATGATCCGGCAGAAGTGATTCTATGTGGGATAATTCATTAGACAGTAAGTTAAATAAGCTCATCCTTAAGGGACATATCCTTAAGGATGAGCCTATGTTTTCTCATACGACATTCAGAGCGGGAGGAAGAGCAGGACTATTCGTATCTGTTAATGACACGGATGAGTTGATCGCCCTGCTTGATGTGCTTAAGGATGCGGGAGCGGTTTATTCTGCCAAAGGTGATGAGACTGAATCTCCTTCCTATTACGTGATCGGTAACGGAAGCAATATCCTCGTATCTGATGACGGCTACGACGGGTTGATAATCGATACATCTGCCATGAACAACATAACCTTGAATGGAGATACGATCCTGGCAGATGCGGGGACTATGCTTGGACGAATAGCATCGGTTGCACTGGAAAACAACCTGTCAGGTTTTGAATTCGCATCAGGTATTCCGGGGACCATAGGAGGAGCCGTATGTATGAATGCCGGGGCATACGGCGGAGAGATGAAGGATGTGATCTTAAAGGTAACGGTATATGACAGGGAATCCGGTAATATCCATACACTGTCATGTGATGATATGGATTTTTCGTACAGACACAGCGTGATAAAGGACAGGCCTTATATCGTTTTATCAGCGGTCATCGGATTGTCAGAAGGAAGGCATGAAGATATAGAAGCACTGATGAAGGATTACAACGGCAGGAGAAGAGATAAGCAGCCGCTTGAATATCCTTCTGCAGGCTCGACATTTAAGCGCCCCGAAGGCTTCTATGCAGGAGGACTCATAGAAGAGTGTTCGCTCAAGGGATATGGCATCGGTGGAGCGGAAGTATCAAAGAAGCACGCAGGTTTTATCATCAATAAGGATAAGGCGACGGCGACTGATATATACAGATTGATATGTGAAGTAAGAGAGAAGGTATATGCTGACACAGGTGTCAGGTTAGAGCCGGAAGTTGTATTCGTAGGAGAATTCTCATGAGATTTGTGATCGTGACAGGAATGAGCGGCGGCGGTAAGCGGACTGCAATGAAGATGCTTGAGGATATCGGGTTTTATTGTGTCGATAATCTTCCGATACCTCTGATCGACAAGTTCGTCGAGCTGATCGCCACACCCAACAGCGAGATACAGAAGGTAGCACTCGGCTTAGATGTAAGAGCCGACCAGAATTTCGGCGATGCGGTTAATGCGCTCAATACCATAAGAGAAAACGGATATAATTACGAGATAATCTTTATGGATGCATCGGACGCGACCCTTCTTAAGAGATATAAGGAGACCAGAAGGATCCATCCGCTTGCAACGCCGCCGGAGAACCGTGTTGAAGACGGTATACGTAAAGAACGTAAGATATTGGAGACTATCAAGGGCAAGGCAGACTATATATTCGACACGTCCAATCTGCTTACCAGACATCTCAAGGAAGAACTGGACAAGATATTCGTTACGGGCGAGAATTATAACAGCCTTATGATCAACATAGTCTCATTCGGTTTTAAGAACGGGATCCCCGCAGATGCCGATCTGGTATTTGATGTAAGGTTTCTGCCGAACCCCTTCTATATAGAAGAGCTTAAGCATCTGACGGGTAACGACGATCCGGTGCATGATTATGTAATGAGTTTTCCGGAGTCGGAACAGTTCCTGGACAAGCTTGAAGACATGCTTAAGTTCTTGATACCCGGATATGTCAATGAGGGAAAGTATCAGCTCGTGGTCGCCATAGGCTGTACGGGAGGACAACACAGATCGGTCACCCTGGCCCGTGAGATATATACCAGATTAAAAGACGGCGGCGACTATGGCCTGTCATTGAGTCACAGAGATATTAAGGAATAAGATATGTCATTTTCATCTGATGTCAAAGAAGAGATGAGTAAGATCATACCGTCAGCCAGGCATTGTCAGCTGGCGGAACTGTCAGCCATGATCGAATTTGCCGGCAATATCGGTATCGACAAGGAAGGCAGGAGGATACTGGGCCTTAGCACGGATAATGATGCTGTCTACAGGAAATATGCAGTTTTAATAAAGAAGACTTTCGGTATAGAAGTGTCGGATGAGCCTGATGATGAAGCATATTATACGATGCTTCAGGCGCTTAAGATCGTTGATCCGGACGGTGTGATGCACGGACTTAACGATCCCGTGAGCAATACCCTGCTTAAGCAGTCATGTTGTAAGAGAGCATATATCAGGGGAGCATATTTGAGCATCGGATCGATGAGCGATCCCAAGAGGAGCTATCATCTGGAATTCGTATGCGATACGAAACCGCAGGCTGATCAACTTGTAGAGCAGCTTAAGGATCTTGAGCTGGATGCGCGGATCACTGAACGAAAGAAAAGATTTGTTGTATATATGAAGGAAGGTTCTGCGATAGTCGATCTCTTAGGGTTGTGCGAAGCGCATGTAAGCTTAATGCAAATGGAGAACGACCGTATCGTCAGAGAAGTGCGTGGAGACGTCAACAGAAGAGTCAACTGCGAAGCCGCCAATATTACCAAGACTGTCAATGCGTCAACAAGACAGATAGAGGACATAGAATACTTAAGAGACAACGGGATATTGGATGATCTTCCCGCTAATCTTAAGGAAATGGCACTCATAAGACTGGAGTATCCGGATGCAACTCTTCCGGAACTGGGACGGGTCTTCGATCCGCCTCTTGGCAAGAGCGGAGTCAATCACAGATTAAGAAGGCTTGGCGAGATCGCGGATAAGCATCGTCTGTAGACCGTGTTTGGAAGGTTTTTGATCGCTCTGGAGATTTTTATATATACTGTGTAGGATTTTTTATTCTTTCTTGAAAACGATTGTATTAAATTGTACTCATCGGTTAAGGCTTCGGGTATAGGAGCCGATTACAAAATTTTAGGAGGATGAGAAATGAGAAAGAAAATTCTGGCAGCCATTATGGCAGTTACGATGTTAGCTCTTACCGCTTGCGGTAGTGCAGCAGCACCTGCAGCAGGAGGATCAGGAGATGCAGCAGCACCTGCAGCTTCATCCGGCGGCGGCAAGAAGGTTGCAGTGGCAATGCCCACACAGTCTTCAGAGAGATGGATGCACG
>CAMNDJ010000068.1 GCA_946535225.1 uncultured Lachnospiraceae bacterium | reverse complement strand
AGATGATTCGGTATTGTACAGGGTATAAGAGGTTGGTCTGATGGAAGAGAAACTGATCATAAAAAGAATGTCTTACGTAGGTATACTCGGTAATGTTTTTCTGGCGGCATTCAAACTTTTTGCAGGTATACTCGGAAGATCGGGAGCCATGATCTCGGATGCGGTCCACTCGTTATCCGATGTTTTTGCCACATTTGTGGCTTATCTCGGAGTCAGGCTTTCAAGACAGCCGGAAGATGAGGAGCATCCATACGGACATGAAAGACTTGAATGTGTGGCTTCACTCATTCTCGGACTCATACTTGCCGGAACCGGATTCGGCATAGGATATACGGGCATACATAAACTCGTTTCCAAAGAAGAACTTGAGATACCGACGATACTTCCGCTCATCGCGGCCATAGTATCGATAGTATCCAAGGAGGCCATGTTCTGGTATACCATGTATTATGCCAAGAAGATGGATTCATCCGCGTTCAAAGCCGATGCATGGCATCATCGTTCGGATGCGATCTCGTCGGTGGGTGCTTTTATAGGTATAGCTCTTGCCAAGATCGGATTCCCGTTTATGGATCCGGTGGCCAGTCTTATCATATGTCTGTTCATACTTAAAGTGGCTTTTGACATATCCAAGAATGCACTCGATGAGATGATCGACTCTTCGGGAGGAGAGGAACTGGAGCAGAACATAAGGAACTTTGTGAGCATTCAGCCGGGGGTAGTGAATATCGATCTGCTCCATACAAGAAAATTCGGTAACAGGATATATATAGACTTAGAGATAGCTGCAGACAGAAACATATCGCTGATCGAAGCACATGAGATAGCGGAGAACGTACACAGCAAAGTTGAACAGGAATTTCCCAATGTCAAACATGTGATGATACACGTCAATCCGGCGAACGAATAACAGTTTAACGGAAAGGGATAATATGGAATTTGCAATGATCGAAACAGGCTGGCTTTCAATCCTGCCGCCGCTTATCGCCATAGTTTTGGCGCTCATCACCAAGGAGGTCTATTCTTCACTGTTCATCGGACTTTTCTCCGGAATGATCATATACACATGCTTTACAGGCGGTAATATCGTTTCCGCAACGGCGCTTACCTTTGACATGATGTACTCAAAGATCGCCGATAATGCCTATATGATCATTTTTCTTGCTCTTTTATGGGCAGTGGTATTGCTGGTATCTAAATCCGGAGGGAGTATGGCCTACGGAAGGTGGGCGGGTCAAAAGATAAAAAGCAAAAGGGCCGCTGCTTTTGCGACCTCTCTGTTGGGAATACTGATCTTTATAGATGACGGATTCAACTGTCTGACGGTCGGAACGGTCATGCGCCCTATAACGGACAGGTTAAAGATATCCAGAGAAAAGCTTGCATACATAATAGATGCGACTGCGGCACCGGTATGCATCATAGCACCGGTCTCAAGCTGGGCTGTCGCTGTTGCGAGCGAAGTCAGTGATTCGACAGGATTCAATGTCTTTCTTAAGACGATACCCTATAACTTCTATGCGCTCATGACTATACTGATGGTATTTTTGATCTCGTTTACCGGCAGGGATTTCGGCCCGATGAAGAAGGCAGAGGAGAGGGTACTTAAGGAAACATCAGACGAACAGGGAAAAACAACTGCAGACGATACAGACGGTAAGGTCATAGATCTGGTTCTTCCGATCCTTGTGCTCATCATATGCGCGATACTCGGAATGGCATATGTTGGGGGCTTCTTCGACGGTGTGAGTTTCTCTGAAGCGATAGGATATAATCCGACAGCGGGTCTTTCGCTCGGTGCCTTTGCGGGATTGATGACTGCAATGCTTTTGTATCTTCCGAGAAAGCTCATGAAGCCTAAGGAATTCATAGATTGCATAGTTAACGGTATCGGAAATATCGTCCCTCCGATGCTTATATTGATACTTTCATGGACACTCGGCGGCGTTTGCCGACAGCTCATAGGAACGGGAGTCTTTATCTCGGGATTTGTAGCTGATGCCAATATCTCATTAAAACTCCTGCCGGTTTTGATCTTTGTGATCGCGGCACTTATGAGTTTCTCCATGGGAACCTCATGGGGGACATTCGGGATACTGATACCCATAGTCACGATGATATGCGAACCTGAATCGGCACGGATGCTCTTAATACCGGCACTTGGCGCCACCCTTGCAGGATCGGTATACGGCGATCATTGCTCGCCCATATCCGATACGACCATACTTGCTTCTACCGGAGCAGACTGTAAACATATAAGACATGTGGAGACACAGTTACCGTATGCGACGCTTGTGGCAGTCATCTGCGCTATAGGATATCTGATAGTCGGATTGACAGACAGTCCGTGGATAGCGATCATAGTCGGATCGATACTGCTTACAGTGGCGATATTGCTGCTTAGCAGATCGAATAAAGATCTGTCGTTCAGAATAAAGGATCAAAGCTCTTAAGCGAAGATGATGAAAAAAAGCATGGTCATGAACCGTGCTTTTTCATATGCGCCTTGATCGCATTAAATGTCTTGTCGCTTATATAGTGTTCTATCCGACAGGCATCGTCGGTCGCTGTTTTCTCATCCACACCGAGACCTATGAACAATTCGCTTAAAACGGTATGACGTTCATAGATACGTTTGGCATGTTTCAAACCCGCGTTAGTCAGTTTCAAAAAACCGTTCTCATCCTTGGTTATAAGACCTTCGTCTTTAAGAAGACCCAAAGCACGACTCACCGAGGGCTTGGAAAATCCCATATATTCACCGACATCTATCGCGCGAACAGAACTGGAATTTTGCGACAGAACATATATCGTCTCAAGATACATCTCCCCTGATTCTGCTACTGCCATAAGTGACCTCCTTGTTGGAATCCAAGTTAGAATCAGATTACCACAGTATATCTTTTTTTTCAATAAATATCAGCCGGAATTGAGGGCAGATAAAATGATATAAAAGAAATCTTGACAGGTTAGCATATACTAACTATAATATTGTTGGTTAGAGGGTGCTAACCGTTTTTGCTTGACCGTGGGTTAGCAAACTCTAACCCATAAACAGGTTTGTATGGAAGGAATGGAGAGATGAATATGAATCTTAATGAAGCACAGCTCGGAAAAGAGTACCTGATAAAGAATGTAGATACCGGCGGAGATGAGGAGATGGAGAGCTTCTTGTTTTCTCTCGGCTGCTACAGCGGCGAGAATATAACCGTTGTGGATAAGAACAGGAATCTGGTCGTGTCCATCAAGGATGCAAGATACAATATCGATCCGGAACTGGCCGGAAGCATAGAGATCTGATATAAACGATCATTTGATCGGATATCTGTTTAAGATTTTTGCTCAAATGATCCTTATATATGTATTACAGGTAGGAAATAGGAGGAAAGATTATGAGAATCGCGTTGACAGGTAATCCGAACAGCGGAAAGACCACAATGTATAACGCACTGACCGGCCGAAACGAGAAGATCGGTAACTGGGCCGGTGTTACGGTAGACAAGAAGGAGAGCCCTATCAAGAAGGCTTACTATGACGGAAGCAAGGAGCTTATCGCCGTAGACCTTCCCGGTGCATATTCAATGTCACCGTTTACATCTGAGGAGAGCATAACAAGTTCATATGTCAAAAATGAGCACCCCGATGCGATAATAAATATCGTGGATGCGACCAACTTAAGTCGAAGTCTTTTTTTCACCACACAGCTTCTTGAACTTGGAATTCCGGTAGTGGTCGCGCTCAATAAGAGCGATATCAACGACAAGAAAGGCAATAAGGTCGATGCAGAAAAACTGTCACAGAAACTCGGATGTCCCGTTATCAAGACAGTATCCGTATCCGATCAGGGCATCAAAGAGGCAGTAGCAGCAGCTGCGGAGCTTGAGGGTAAGGGGCAGAAGGCACCATATATACAGGGCAATGTTGACCTTACCAGTAAGGATGAAGTTGAGGCTGCCGACAGAAAGAGATTTGATTTTGTAAACAGTATCGTTAAAGACGTAGAGATTCGTAAGGTACTTACAAAGGATGTCAACTTCGGTGACAAGATAGACAAGATCGTTACACATCCCGTGCTCGGACTTGTGATCTTTGCACTTATCATGTGGGTCGTGTTCTATATCTCACAGAGTACGTTAGGAACATTCCTTGCGGATATTCTGGTCGGTTGGATAGAGACGTTCCAGGAATGGGTAGGAGGAATGATGGAGAATGCAAATCCTCTTCTCTATGCACTTCTTGTAGACGGTATAATCGGAGGCGTCGGAGCCGTTGTCGGATTCCTGCCTCTTGTAATGGTGATGTATTTCCTCATAGCGCTGTTGGAAGACTGCGGATACATGTCAAGAGCTACCGTTGTGCTTGATCCCATCTTTAAAAGAGTGGGTCTTTCAGGTAAATCCGTGATTCCCATGATCATCGGTACCGGTTGCGGAATCCCTGCGATCATGGCCTGCCGTACGATCCGTAATGAGAGGGAGAGAAGATCGACTGCGATGCTTGCGACCTTCATGCCCTGCGGAGCCAAGCTTCCGGTCATAGCACTTTTTGCAGGTGCTTTCTTCCCCGAGTCAAGATGGGTCAGCTTCATCTGCTATATGCTCGGTATAGTCCTGGTCCTTTTGGGTGCATTGCTCATCAAGGCTATAACAGGTATGAAGTACAGAAAGAGCTTCTTCATAATCGAGCTTCCCGAATATAAGGCACCGAGCCTTATGTTCGCGTTTAAGTCTATGCTTGAGAGAGGCAAGGCTTACATCATCAAGGCCGGAACCATCATACTCGTATGTAACACGGTAGTTCAGATAATGCAGTCGTTTGACACGCATTTCCAGGTTGTCGAAGAGGGTATGGAAGATACATCCATCCTTGCGGCAGTCGCAAGTCCTTTTGCCTACCTGCTGATCCCTGTAGTTGGTATTGCAGCCTGGCAGCTTGCTGCAGCGTCCATCACAGGCTTTATCGCCAAGGAGAACGTTGTCGGGACCATCGCAACGGTATATGCGGTCACCAATTTGATCGATACGGAAGAACTTGAACTTATCGGCGAAGGTAATGCAGTAGCGGCTGCTATGGGTATCACAAAGGTCGCAGCTCTTGCATACCTTATGTTTAACCTCTATACACCGCCTTGTTTTGCGGCACTCGGCGCAATGAACTCCGAGATGAAATCGGCTAAATGGTTGTGGGGTGCGATAGGTTTACAGCTTTCTACCGGATTCATAGTAGGATTCCTCGTTAATCAGATAGGTACACTGATCACGACCGGAAGTTTCTCCGCAGGATTTGTCGGCGGACTCATATTTATAATTGCATTTGCATGTGTTATCACTTATCTTATTAGGAGAAACAACAAAGCGATAGCCACGGAATACGCTCTGGATTAGGTAACAAGATAGAAAAGGTGAATAAGAAGCATGAGTTCTGTATTGGCAAATGTGGTCGTAAGTATCATATTGATCGTGATGGTGACAGCAGCCGTTCTGTATATCCGTAAAGAGAAAAAGAAGGGCGTAAAATGCATCGGCTGTCCGATGGCCGGCAAATGTTCCAAGGCACGGGCCTGTAGGGAACTAATGAAGTAAAAAGATCATCTTTTACTGTGGTAATAACATATTATGAAATACAGCAAGACAGTGGGGCGAATGATGCATCACTGTCTTGTTTTATTCTATCGCTGTTGTATAATACAGAAAGGTAAGAAGAAAGGAGAGATTTGCCATGAGCACGGTATTTATGGGACTTATGATCCCTTTCTTAGGTACGACGCTTGGCGCCGCCTGTGTTTTCTTTTTAAAGAACGATCTTAAGATATCGATAAAGAGAGCCCTGACCGGCTTTGCCGCGGGAGTCATGGTAGCGGCTTCGATATGGAGCCTTATCATTCCTGCCATAGATCAGTCGTCGGATAAGGGGAGTTTTGCGTTCCTTCCGGCGTTTATCGGGTTCTGGGCCGGCATTCTGTTTTTGCTCCTTTTGGATCATATAATCCCGCATCTGCATGTAGGCATAGATCAGGTGGAGGGACCTAAGAGCAAACTTACACGTACGGCGATGCTCGTACTCGCCGTTACTCTTCATAATATTCCGGAGGGAATGGCTGTCGGTGTTGTATATGCCGGACTTATGAGCGGATCGGGCAATATCACAGCCGGAGGAGCACTGGCTCTGGCACTCGGTATCGCGATACAGAATTTTCCTGAAGGCGCGATCATTTCCATGCCCTTATATGCGGAGGGAAAGAATAAACCCAAGTCATTTGTGTTAGGTATGCTCTCGGGAGCTGTCGAACCGGTATTCGGAGGCCTGACGGTACTCCTTACGGCATTCATAGTCCCGGCCATGCCTTATCTTCTTTCTTTTGCAGCCGGAGCGATGTTATATGTGGTAGTAGAGGAACTGATCCCAGAGATGTCCTCCGGAGAACATTCCAATATCGGAGTTATCGCTTTTGCTGTAGGATTCAGCCTTATGATGGCTTTGGATGTTGCGCTCGGATGATATACAAACACCGGATAATACCGTATGACTTTAATGAAGTCCAAATAAGAAAAAGGAAAGGTCAGGATCGGATATGATCAAAACCGAAGATTCAAGAGAAAAAACGATAGTAAAGACTAGCATCATCGGTATAGCCGCCAATGTTTTGCTGGCCGCATTTAAGGCCGTGATAGGTATCCTAAGCAACTCAATAGCCATAGTCATGGATGCGGTGAACAACTTCTCGGATGCCGGAAGCTCTCTTATCACTATAATCGGGACCAAACTTGCAGGACGCGAACCCGACAAGAAGCATCCTTTCGGACACGGTCGCATCGAATATCTCAGCGCGCTCATAATCGCTGTCATCATTTTGTATGCAGGCATCACTTCGTTTACGGAATCGTGTCGCAAGATAATAAATCCAGTAACCCCGGAGTATTCAGTCGTTTCACTCGTGATCATAGCGGTAGCCGTAGTAGTCAAGATCGTTCTGGGAAGATTTGTCAAAAGCGTAGGCAGGAAGGTCAATTCATCTTCGCTTGTCAATTCGGGAGAAGATGCGGTACTTGATTCGGTGATCTCTGCAGCGACACTCATCGCGGCAGTAGTGTTCATGGCTTTCGGGATATCTGTCGAGGCGTATCTTGGTGCGGTCATTTCGCTTGTCATCATCAAGGCCGGTTTTGATATGTTAAAAGAGACCGTATCTCACATTCTCGGAGAACGGAACGATCTTGAACTCAGCAACAGTATCAAGGAGACCGTCAGGTCTTTTCCTGATGTAAGGGGCGCATATGATCTTGTGCTCAATAATTACGGCCCCGATACATGGAACGGTTCGATACATATAGAGATCCCGGATACATATTCTGCTGATATGATCGACAAACTCACGAGGAGCATACAGGAAGAGGTATACTGTAAGCACCAGGTATTATTAACGGCTGTAGGGATATATTCGGTCAACACCAAGGATGATGAGATCGCCCGGGCGCAGAAAAAGGCCGGAGAGATCGTACGATCTCATCCGCATGTATTACAGATGCACGGATTCTATATGGATACGGAAAAAAAGGATATGAGATTTGATGCGGTAATAAGTCTGGGGGCTGAGGACAGAAAAGCGGTTTATGCAGCAGTCTTAAAAGATGTACAGGAAGCATTTCCGGACTATGATCTGCAGATCGGAATGGACACGGATTTCTCGGAACACTGATAAGGGTTTGGGATCAGGGACAGATTTATGTTGGATCAGTATTCAAGGACGCAGTTGCTTTTGGGACCTGAAGCGATGAAAGCTCTGCGTAACAAAAAAGTGGCGGTTTTCGGCATAGGAGGAGTCGGAGGATATGTCTGTGAAGCTCTTGTAAGGAGCGGCATAGGGGCATTTGACCTCATTGACGATGACAAGGTATGCCTGACTAACTTAAACCGGCAGATTATAGCGACAAGAAAGACCATAGGCAGGTACAAGGTCGATGTGATGAAAGAACGTATGGAAGAGATCGATCCGGATGTAAAGGTCGATATACACAAATGCTTCTTTTTACCTGAGAATGCCGATGAATTTCCGTTTGGTGAATATGATTACGTAGTAGATGCCGTAGATACCGTGACGGCCAAGATCGAGCTGATACTCAGAGCGCAGAGGGAAGGGATACCTGTCATCAGTGCCATGGGGGCGGGGAACAAGCTTGATCCGGGCAGATTCAAAGTCGCGGATATTTATGACACTGAGATCTGTCCTTTGGCAAGAGTCATGAGAAGAGAGCTTAAGAAGAGAAATGTAAGGAGTCTTAAGGTGGTCTATTCTGATGAACAGCCGGTAAGGCCTTATGAAGATATGTCCATAAGCTGTAAGACAAATTGCATATGTCCGCCCGGAGCGCAGCACAAGTGTACAGAGCGCAGAGACATACCGGGCAGTACGGCATTTGTTCCGGCAGTCGCCGGCCTTCTCATCGCCGGAGAGATAGTTAAAGATCTGATCAAATAATAAACAATTATTAAACGACATGTGTTATAATTAGAA
>CAMNDJ010000067.1 GCA_946535225.1 uncultured Lachnospiraceae bacterium | reverse complement strand
TCTCCTAAGTTATGCGCCATATCGGTGCTTACAAGCAGCGTGTTCTTACCCTGCGATGCACTCTTAAGTGCATGAGCCGCTGCCACACTGCTCTTTCCCACGCCGCCTTTTCCGGTAAAAATGATGATCCTCTTATCCATCTTCATTCCTCCTGTATCTCTGCCCCGGCCGAACAGCCCGCATCCGCTTGGTCTGCTTTCTTTGTCGAACAACTGATGTTCTGCTTGATCATCTTACGTGTTCGGCGTTTGTGCTCTCCGTTTGTGTTCGCCCCGGCTTACTTCACGCTCCGAATATTTCCATTCTCGAAGTATTTGTCTTTTTTACAGGCAGCTTACGCTGCCCGTTATCCTGCCTATGCGATTGATATCCTGTCCGATCAACGGCTTGGTCACGCTCATTCGACCGTGATCACTCTATCGTGATCCTTCTGACCTTCTTAGCCGTTTCCTTCTCTTCCTTCTTCTTCTCATCCTTAAGCACATCCTTGACCTTGGCCATCATGCCCTCCATGAGTCTTAACTCATCCGGTGTAAATGCACTTAGGATCTTGGTCATATAGCTCATAAGCTCTGCTATGAGCCTGTTAAACTGTGCCTGCCCCTTCTCACTGAATCGGATCAGCACTATCCTCTTGTCCTGTTCACTGCGCGTCCTCTCTATGAGTCCGCCCTTCTCCATCCTGCCCACGATCCCCGTAGCCGTATTAAGCGGAACATGGATATATTCGGCGATCTCGGACATATTGACTTCCTTCTTCTGATACAGAAGCCAGAATATCAGGACTTCATTCTTCGAGCAGTTAAGGAATATATTCCCCCACAGATCCGATGACAGCAGTTCCTTGATCTCATCTATATAATCCGTGAACTGTCTGAAATTCTCTTCAGCTGAATTCTGCTCTTTTAAGCTCATTTCCCGTCCTTTATCATGTGGTCCGCAATTACTTCGCCGCTCGAATTAATTTAATTCTACTGCCGAAGTATTTTTCTGTCAACACTTATTTTATTCTTATCCTCTCCACATCTTTATGCGGGTTGACCTCAGAGAGTCCGACCTCTGTTATCATCCCCGTAACGGGTGTGAATCCTGCCCGCATCACCTCCAATGCCTTCTGCAACTGCCCCTCATCAAGGCGCTTGGCAAGAGTGATATGTGGCATCCAGTGGTCAACACCATAGAATCTGCTTATCGATACTTCTGCAGTATCCGCATATATCTGCGCGATCTGCCCGGGGATCCCGGTCAGGATCCTGCTCGGAACAGGAGCTGCATACATCACATACGGAAAAAAGAATGCAACTGAGGCTATGATCAGCTCAGTCTGCTTCATGCCCGCAGCGAACACCTCAAATCCCGGCTTTAACACTTCGGCGCTTCTGGCTTCGAATGCACATAAAGTCATATGTGGCGGGACATGATTATCCGTCATATACGTATTCCCCGTTGCCTCCGCTATCGTATCTATATGATGCTGCAATATGGTATTTGTCTTATCATCAAAATAAGCTGTTATAAGATACATACAGCCATTATAACACATCCGGACACGGGGACGGTTCTTCCGTCATGATTCCGTGATACGGGGCGGTTACTGCCTTCCTTATTCTCGATCATATTGTAAACCTTTATCATTTTTAGGTTGACAATTAACCCCGGACCTATTACACTACTCATGGTTAGAAAAATATATGAATGGAGAAACATCATGACTACAGACAACAATTCATCAAGCTATATCAGAGATATTTGCTATATAGCATTATTTACCGCTTTGATCGCAGTATTGGCACAGATAAGCATCCCTCTTCCGGGAGGTGTTCCCCTTACACTTCAGACCTTTGCAGTTCCATTGGCAGGATTAGTACTGGGCGCTAAAAGGGGCACCATTGCGACTGCAGTATACGTACTCTTAGGTGCTGTCGGCGTTCCGGTATTCGCAGGCTTTTCAGGCGGACTGGGTATCGTACTCGGAATGACAGGCGGCTTTATTGTTTCATTCCCTATTATGGCATTCCTTGCAGGACTTGCGGTAAAGAAGAGCGTTAAGAGCCCCTTGCTCTGGCTTTGGCTTGTACTCGGTGCCGTAGTTAACTATGTGATAGGTACGATCTGGTTCATGGTCGTAGCGGGAAGTACTCTGCCTGCCGCACTCACTGCCTGTGTGATCCCGTTCATTCCCACGGCCATCATCAAGATCATCTTATCCGGTATCTTCGGCACGATGCTTCGCGGGGTATTGGTAAAGGCTAATCTGCTTCAGATCAAATAGCGGATCAAATAAAGTAAGAATACATTCTTTGACATACCGTTTTCTGCTATAATCAAAGCATGTCATATTCCACAAAAGATCAGATTCTCGCCCTCCTTATGAGGGCGGGTGGTAATTACATATCGGGAGAAGAAGCCAGCAGAAGCATAGGCTTAAGTCGTGCAGCCGTTAATACGGCTGTTCGAAGCCTGCGCGAAGAAGGTTATATCATTGAGTCTGTCACTAACCGCGGATACAGACTTACAGAGATGCCCGATGCTCTCACTACAGGTACTCTGCTTTCAGCCCTGTCACAGGAGCGCATGGATCATGTGATCTGTCTTCCCACAGTTACATCAACCAATATTCATCTGATGGAACTTGCTCAACAGGATGCACCCGACGGCCAGGTTGTGATCGCCGAGATGCAGACCAATGGGCGCGGTCGTATCGGAACACGCTTTGATTCACCCAAAGGAAAGGGCATCTATCTTTCCTATCTCATCCGTCCCGGGGTCATAGAAGGCGAGTCCTCCTTTGTCTCAGACTGGCGTACGATCACTGAACGCGTCGGTAAGTCTGTGTGCAGTGTGATAAGCGGTCTGTGTGGCATCACGCCAAAGTTAAAAGGCAATGAACTCTTAATTAACGGCCGTAAATTCTGCGGCATACTCACTCAGACCGATATGGAAGTCGAGAGCGGGATGATCCGCGCTCTTATAGTCGGGATCGGTATCAACGTACATCAGACTGTATCCGATCTTGCCGGCACCGGCAGTCTTACTTCCTTAGACATGGAAACAGGCCGGCCAAACAGCCGACCTGCTATCGCAGCATCTTTAATCCTTTCACTGGATAAGCTCCGCATTAATTGAACATTTTCTGTATATCCCTCTGAAGACTCATCCTCACTAAACTGCTATGTCAATTTATTATCCTTAAACCGCCTTAGAATTCTACATCTTCCAGTTCTGCGAGATCATCTGCTGCTTGGTCATACGACTGTATATACTGTCATATCCGCTTAGGAATTCCGGGCTGCCCTGCTCTGCCACTACACCGTCCTTGAGCACTACGATGTGATCGGCATTTGCTATGGTCCTCATACGGTGAGCAATGATCATAACAGTCTTATTCTTGATAAGCCTTGAGAGCGCTTCCTGTATCGCAGTCTCATTCTCAGCATCAAGGGAGGCTGTTGCCTCATCAAGAAGGATTATCGGTGCATCCTTAAGGAAAGCCCTGGCAATCGATATTCTCTGTCTCTCACCACCTGACAATTCGCTTCCGTTCTCACCGATATATGTATCATATTTATCCGGAAGAAGGTTAACAAATTCTTCGCAGTTGGCAAGTCTTGCAGCCTCCATTACTTCTTCATCCGTAGCTCCGTTCTTACCTATACGGATATTCTCCTTGACTGAGTTGTTGAATAGCGTTACATCCTGGAATACGATCGAGTAATTTGTAAGTAGCGTCTCGGGATCGATCTTAGATATATCCTCACCCCCGAGTGTGATCTTACCTTCATTCACATCCCAGAATCTTGCAGCCAGTCTTGATATGGTCGTCTTACCGCCTCCCGAAGGTCCGATAAGAGCCGTAACCTGTCCCTGCTTGGCCGTAAAGCTCACATCAGAAAGCACATCGGTATTGTCATCATACTTAAAGCCTACGTGGTCAAACGTGATATCATATCCGTTATTATTTAGTTCTTCAGATCCTGTCTGTATCGGAGTTGAGAGCACTTCATCAAGTCTCTCACAATTGACTCCCGTAGCTATGATAGCCGCAAAGTTCTGTAATGTTATCTGCATGGGATCATATAATCTCGCAACAAGCATAAGGAACATGAAGAATGTGAGTATCGTTATCTCACCCTTGGCAAAAAGCGCCCCGCCTACAACAGCAGTTGTTCCTATACCAATCTTTAGGATGATCGCCGCAGAATTGACATATACTGCCATCTTAAGTTCGGTAAAGAGCGCCATCTTTTCCACATGACGGATCTTGCCTTCAAGTTCATCCATGTATCTGCCTTCCGCATTGTTTGCCCTAAGGTCTCTTACGGATTCCAGACACTCCTGTATACCGTCAGTCATGGCAAGTTTAACGGCAGAGTTCTTACGTACCGCATTCTTCTCAGCTCCGGAGCACGTGATAACTATGATGAAAGCGACAGGTATAACCCAGAAGCTTGCAAGTACCATTCTCCAATCGAAAGCAAAAAACAGGCTGATACCTACCAGCGTAACCGAGATGACCGCACCGATGAGTTCTGGGATCCAGTGACTTGATGCAGTCTCGATCGATGCGCAATCACCCATGATATTCGTGGTAAGATCGGCGATATTCTTCTTGCCGAAATATGACAGGGGAAGTTTCCTGAGTTTCTCCGCAAGTGTCGTTCTTCTGATACCGCTCTCCCTGTAAGTTGTCAGAAATGTTGCATTATACTGTATAAAATTGGTCACCGCAATAAGGAGAAGGACCACAACGGAAGCTCCAGCATAGAACGGAACTCTGTCCTTAGTAAGCGTTCCCTCCAAGAGGTCCTTAATGAGACAGTACAGAACACCTGCCGGCATCATCAGAACGATATTGGTGATCGTTACGCATATGCAGGCTCTGATCATATCCTTCGCGCCCTGTCTTGACAGCGCATATTTATGTTGAAGTTTTTCTATCATCCTAAGCACCTACCTTCCACTCGATCGATCTTGAGTACTCATCAAACATCCGTCTGTACAGACCGTTTTGTGCCATCAATTCTTCATGGTTTCCGCTCTCGGTGCACTTACCGTCATCCATGACGAATATCCTGTCGGCATTCATGACCGTACTTAATCTGTGAGCTATCATGATAAGTGTCTTACCCTTGGACAGTTCTTCAAACGCAGCCTGAACCCTCGCTTCATTATCGGGATCAGCAAACGCCGTTGCTTCATCCAATATCAGTATCGGTGCATCCTTAAGCACCGCTCTCGCTATCGTTATCCTCTGCTGTTCACCGCCTGATAAGTAAGTTCCTTTCTCACCTATCACGGTATTTATACCCTGGGGGAGTTTCTCAATGATATCCATACACTGAGCCTTCTTAAGTGCTTCAAGCACTTCTGTTTCTGTAGCATCAGGCTTGGCCATGCGCACATTCTCAAGGATTGATTTCTTGATAAGCCTGCTGTCCTGGAATACAAATGACACCTGTTTCATAAGTTCTGATGAAGGTATCTCCTTAACATTCACACCGCCAATAAGGATCTCTCCGGAATTAACATCGAAAAATCTCACCATCAGTTCAGCAAGCGTTGTCTTGCCTGACCCTGACGGCCCGACAAGTGCCACATGTTCTCCGGGTGCGATCTTAAGAGATACATCGTTAACTGCATCTCTTGTCGCGTCCTTATATCTGTATGTGACATTCTTAAGTTCCATACTGTGATCCGAAGGCGCCTTACCTGCATTACTGTCTGTAAGCGGTTCGATCTCCATTATCGATTCCACACGCTTAAGAGCATCTATCAGAGTCATCTCCGCTTCGCCTGAATATGCGACCTTGGTAAGAGCAACCGTAACAAGCGGAGTCACTATGATGTAATACATGATGTTAAGAATATCCGCTGACATGATCCCGTCCTTAGTTACTGCATAAGCAGCTATAACGATGAATGCAAATATGGCATTGATACATGTCATGAAAGCCGTCATGGGCCATCTTAAGATCAGTGTATAATCGGTGGTCCATTTACCGAATCCGTCGATGGATGCCTTAAATCTCTTAAACGAATGGATCGTCTGACCAAAGGTCTTAACCACAGGCACTCCTCTGACATATTCAGTTGCCTCACTGCTCATTGTCTCCAATGCATTCTGATACTCTTTCATCTTCTGCTGCATTCCCTTGCCCATCATGGACATCATGCATGCAAATCCGATAAGAGCAGGTATTATACATATAAGTCCGATCTTCCAGTTAAACGCGAACATCAGAACCAACAGACCTATCGGTGTAATGGCTGCGACTGTCTTATCCGGAAGATTATGTGCTATATAAGTCTCCGTAGCCGCAGTCGAATCATTTACTATCCTTCTGATCTTGCCCGTACCATCTTCATCGAATATTCCTAAAGGCAGTGTTATGATTCGTCTCATAAGTGAGCTTCTCATATTGGCCTGTACTCTGAAGGCTGCTATATGTGTGCAAAGAAGTGCAACTATATAGATAAGCAGTGATGATACAGTAAGTATCACTGCCTGCCATGCATAATGGCTTATCTGTGCAGTATCCTCTCCGTTTACTGCTATACTTATGATCTTCCACAGATCGTAGTATGGAATGAGCACCAGAACTGCACTTATCGCCGCTATAAATCTGCCAAGCGTTATAAGGTGTCTGTGCCCTCCGGCATATTTCCCGATCAGTTTCATATGATCGAATTTTGGTGTCTTACCCACTTTTCTTTTCCTCCTGTTTCTGTAAGTATTCTTGGGTATATGCAAACCGCCATGAGACGGATAAAGCAATGTTTATTCGGTTAGCTATCGCTAACCATCAATCGATAACTTACGACATTAAAAAAGAGCCTTACGGCTCTTTAATTAATACCCATTATCCTCAACCATCCCGGCATAAAGAATTCCTGTATGGTATTTAAATAACTGTCTATCTTTACTTCATCATAATCGTGAATTATCGGTTCAAAACACGCTGTCAGATATGCTGATAACAGCATATGTAATTCCTCCTCATCGATACAGATCACCGGATAGCCCTTCTTCTTAAGGTATAAGATTGCATCCCAGAATTCTTTCTGATTCTCCAGCGCATAATCATGAATGAAATTCTCATATTTCGTTCCCGCGGAACATGTCATGAGAAGCTTGAATTCATCTCTGTTCGGAAGTATCACTTCCCTTATCATGTCAACAAAGGATTCACCGAAAATATCCTTTTTCTCAGTCTGAGCTTCAACCAGGTTATACTTATTTCTGGTATGATTCTCCGTCCATGCTTTGATATCTTCTATCAAAGGCTCGACCATGGCGCAAAACATGGCTTCCTTGTCAGCATAATGCCTGTACAATCCGGCAGAAGTCATTCCTGCGCGGGCTCCGATGCTCCTTATCGATGCAGCCTCGAAGCCCTTCTCTAAGAATTCTTCCTTGATCGCCTGATTAACCTTTATGTGGCTTAATGTCTTGTCTCGTGGCATTTCTTAGTCCTCTGTGATACAAACTGCGACGTAAGTTATCATTGTTCGCTATCATAGATTACTATAAACCGCCTTGGCTGTCAAGACATTTCCTTAAATCCCTCTTTTACAAGTTCCACCATCTCATCCCAGCCCTGCTTAGCCTCTTTGACGATTGGGAATACGGGATAACAATGGAACATTCCCTCACCTACGATCATCTTATAATCTACATCATACTTTCTCATGGCTTTCTCAAATGACGGAGCGCAGGCATAAAGTGTTTCGTCCGAACCATACATAAAGGTCACATGGGGACAACCGGTAAAATCTCCCTTCTGAAGCCATATCATATATTCAGGAACTGACATATCGCCATGTCTCATGATATCCACAGCTGTCTTCATATATTCAGCCGGAATCGCTACATCTTTCTTATCAAGTTCGCACATTCTCTGCCACTCTTCGTCTGTCTCCACACATGTTCCCGGCGAAATCGCGATTATATGTCCGGGTACGGGAGTATCATTATGTCCGTCATTGATATATGGGATCATTCCCAATGCGAGATTTCCACCAGAGGATGTTCCGAGTACGGATATGTTTTCCGCACTGTAATCATTAAGCATCACTTTGTAGGTTTCATGGATCATTTCATAAGCCTTGGTTAGGGGATAGTCCGTACAAAGCGGATAGTAGGGGACATATACATCAGCCCCTGTTTCTTTTGCAAATTTAAGCGCTTTCTTTACAGCATCCGGTCTCGGAGCCATCACCATACCTCCGCCTATGATAAACAGATTGGCATATGGCGATTTGTTTTTATGAACCATTTTGATCACGGTAAAACCCATTACCTTGATCCGGCTTATCTCAAAATCCGGATCCGATAATTCCGGAATCCGATTCTTCGCATTTTCTTTCTTTTTTATCTCAATGATCTCATCCGCACTTTTACCTGACCATGCATTTTTCAGTCCTGCGGCTTTTACAATACGCTTAAGAATCTCGTATTTTACACTCATTTGGTTTTCTTTCCTCCTATTTTCTTGCTACAAGGTGCAGACGGTATTTCTTAGCCCTTTCAAGTTTCTCTGTCTTTAAGCCTGCCCTGTCGCAGAATTCTTTTACTTCATC
>CAMNDJ010000066.1 GCA_946535225.1 uncultured Lachnospiraceae bacterium | reverse complement strand
CCGATAAGACCCATCATCTCAACGTGTGCGGGAACTGATGAAGAACCTGCGAACTGAGCGTCTGAATGCATACGTCCCATCGTATCAGTCATACCGTAAGAAGCAGGACCTGCAGCCATATTATCGGGATGCAGTGTACGGCCTGTACCGCCGCCTGAAGCAACCGAGAAGTACTTCTTGCCAGCTTCAACTCGCTCCTTCTTATAAGTACCTGCAACAGGATGCTGGAATCTTGTGGGATTTGTAGAGTTACCGGTGATAGAAACGTCTACGTTTTCCTTCCACATGATCGCAACACCTTCGCATACATCATTGGCACCGTAGCAGTTGACCTTTGCACGAGGAGAATTGGCATCCTTAGAATAGCACTTACGAGATACTTCCTTAACTGTGTTGGTGTAAGGATCATACTCTGTCTCAACAAATGTGAAGCCGTTGATACGTGAGATGATCTGAGCAGCATCCTTGCCGAGACCGTTAAGGATGACTCTTAAAGGCTTTGTACGAACCTTGTTGGCCTTCTCAGCTATACCTATAGCACCTTCAGCTGCTGCAAATGACTCGTGACCTGCAAGGAACGCAAAACACTCTGTCTCTTCCTCAAGAAGCATCTTTCCTAAGTTACCGTGGCCAAGACCAACCTTACGTGTATCTGCAACGGAACCCGGGATACAGAAAGCCTGTAAGCCTTCACCTATTGCAGCTGCTGCATCGGCTGCTCTGCGGCAGTTCTTCTTGATAGCGATAGCTGCACCTACAGTATATGCCCACTTGGCATTCTCAAAACAGATAGGCTGAATGCCTTCGATGAGGTGATATACATCTATTCCTGCTGCATCACAGATGCTCTTACATTCTTCTATCGATCCGATGCCGTACTCTTTAAGCTTAGCAAGGATCTGTGCTTCTCTTCTTTCATATGATTCAAATAAAGCCATCTTAATTTCCTCCTTATCCTTACTCTTACTTGATCTCTTTATCCGTTCTGGGATCGATGATCTTAACGGCATCAGCTACACGACCGTACTGGCCTGAAGCTTTCTCAAGCGCATCCTTAGGCTCGTCACCCTTCTTGATGAAATCCATCATCTTGCCGAAGTTAACATACTTATAACCGATGATCTCATCATCCTCATCAAGAGCGATACCTGTGATATATCCGTCTGTAAGTTCGAGATATCTGGGACCCTTGGCAAGTGTTCCGTAAGTCGTACCTACCATCGAACGTGTTCCCTTACCGAGATCCTCAAGTCCTGCACCGATAGCAAGACCATCCTCAGAGAATGCAGACTGTGAACGTCCGTATACGATCTGAAGGAACAGCTCTCTCATAGCTGTATTGATAGCGTCACATACAAGGTCAGTATTAAGAGCCTCCATTACGGTTCTGCCGGGAAGGATCTCAGCTGCCATTGCCGCAGAATGAGTCATTCCTGAACAACCGATCGTCTCAACGAGCGCCTCCTGGATGATACCGTCCTTGACATTGAGCGAGAGCTTGCAGGCTCCCTGCTGAGGTGCACACCAGCCGATACCGTGTGTATAACCGCTGATGTCCTTAACTTCCTTTGCCTTTACCCACTTTGCCTCTTCGGGAATGGGCGCACAACCGTGATTCACACCCTGCTTAACGGGGCACATCTCTTCAACTTCTTTTGAATAAATCATGTGTTACTCCTTTCGATAAGTAATATATAACCAGTGATTTCCTCACATAGTCACTTATTAAATAAATAAAACAGAATTACAGCTACTCCTTAAAGATCTTTAAGGTCTGTTCCACCGGCCAGCCTGTCCAGCTGATCCAGGTCATTGATAAATCCGTTGACATCCACGGATATCATCACGGCCCTTCCTCTGTTCTCATAAACGCCGAACCACGAATACAGATTATAGCACCATGCCCTGTCGGCGAAATTATAATACGACAGAACTCCGTTGGCCTGCTTGTCGTCGGGATCCATCTTCTTAAGCGGGCAGTTCTCACACTCCGATGAACGGTTACAGAAAGTCGAATAACACAGTTCACCGATATGACCGCCCTCTACGCCTTCTTTGGCCCTTTTATTGGCGAATTCTATCTCATTGTTCTCTGTATTTATTATATATACATTTGCCGGTATATGCTCAAACATCTCAAGTTTTGCCATGTTTTCCTTGGCAAATCTTTTAGAATAAGCGCTGAAGAAATATGATTTGATCGAGTTCATCTGTTCATCGATCTTGTGCAATTCTTCTTCAGTCATATGTATCTTATCTACCGACATGTTCTCAAAGATGAATGCACCTCTGAATATATCATCTTTGTTGGCCAAAGGGAAATACAAAAGCTGATTTATGTCCTTATCCTTAAGTGTGAGTCTTACCTCTTCATCTACTCTCTCATCATCGGAATCAATGAGCGCAAGAGAATTGTATCTTTCGGATATCCTTATCTGCATATCCTCTCTTAACGCTTTCATCACATCGCTTTCTGCCGTATATTCAAATCCCGCATTCGTATAAGTGAGTTTCTTTCTTGTCACCGGATCTATCTTGCCCGGAGCATAGAAATACACTCTTGAAAAGCCCAAATACATGCATCCGATCTCAAGTATCGAATTCATGGCTCCAAGCGCATCCTTATCATCGATAAGCAGATTTGCACATATCTGCAGAAGTGACTTGTCTACAGTCAGATCATAAAGATTCGCGCTCTTGTATTTTTCATATGACTTTCTGTCAAATACATAATCATGATAAAGAATCTTGGTCAGGGCAGCTTCGTGAAGCCTCATATTACCCGGACCTTTGGCCTTGGCTCTGTATAACGCCCTGTATGCCTTGTTCTTAAGTTCGGCATAATTGATCCCGTGAAGCGGATAAATGGATACACCGACACCGCAGCTGATGCTCATTCCGTCAACCGGATCCATACTGCTCACGGCATCAAGGACCTTCATGGCCAGGAATTCAACATTACCCAGCTCCTTGGCATTTCGCGTAAGGATGATATATTCATCATATCTGAGTTTGACAACGATATCACTGCCTCTGAATATCTGGCGGAATTTCTCGCCTATCTTCTCAAGCACACGATTGATCCTGTCCTGTCCGATCTTCTCACGGATAGCATTATAGTTATCCAGATTTACGACCAGGATACCGTGGATAACATCATCGATCTCACTGTTAATGACGGTCTTTATCTGTTCCTCTTCTTTGTATATCTCATCTTCCAAAAAATCCATTCTGTTCTCCATTAAGATGAAATCCTTTTATCTGTTCTCCTTAGCCGTTATTTCGCCGTTTACTTTATAGATATGTCCGGCAGGTATAACGCCTCTTACACAGCTTGTCGGATAAACATTGCTGCTTCTTCCGATCACCGTTCCCGGATTGAGTACCGAATTACAACCGACTTCAACCTCATCCCCAAGCATCGCCCCGAACTTCTTAAGTCCGGTCTCTATATCACCTGAGTCTGCGTGAACTTTTACAAGCGTCTTGTCACTCTTAACATTGGATGTGATCGACCCCGCACCCATATGGGCCTTATAACCCAGTATACTGTCACCGACATAATTATAATGGGGCACCTGGACCTTATTGAAAAGTATGACATTCTTAAGTTCGGTGCTGTTGCCTACAACGGCTCCTTTGCCTACTATCGCACTGCCTCTGATAAAAGCGCAGTGTCTGACCTGGGCATCCTCATCAATTATACACGGGCCACCGATATATGCACTTTCAAATACATGTGCACTCTTGGCTATCCATATATCTTCCCCGCGTTTTTCATATATCTCAGGGTCAAGCGTATTGCCCAGTTTAACGATAAACTCCTTGATCTTACCTAAGACCTCCCACGGATAGACCGCTCCTTCAAATATATCAGCCGCTATGGTCTCATTAAGGTCATAAAGCTTATCTATCGTCAGATCGTTCATTTGTAATATCCTCTTACTCTGTCAAAAGACTGTCTCATCTCGCTGCTGGCGGGATTGAGTTTTTTGACGTAGTCCGTTCTTCTTATAACAAAATCATTAAGTTTATGTATGTATTCCTCACTGCTTATGCTGCCACCTGCGACTCCCGTCAGACCCTTTTCCCAGCTTGCGGTAAGTTTGGGATCCAAAAGTGCTTTGATCGAACCGTCAACGACCTCGTATATGATCTCGCCGAGCAGTGTCGGAGTTATTATCTGCGTTTTTTTGTTAAGCGCCAGATAACCGTTCGCCACAAGCTTCTTTAAGATCTCCGCGCGCGTTGCAGACGTGCCGATCCCACTGCCCTTTATCTGCTCTCTTAACTCTTCATCTTCGATAAGCTGCCCCGCATTTTCCATGGCCAGTATGATGCTTCCGGAATTGTATCTCTTAGGCGGAGTAGTCTCACCTTCTTTTATCTCTGTACCGGTCTTATTGACCGAAGTATTCTTCTTTAACGAATTCAAGAAAACCTGAAGCGACTCATCCGCTTCCTGTTCGACTTCTTCTTTGTCTCCGGGATCCTTATCCGTAACCTTATCTTTGTCAGCTGCATTCGCGCCGTCTTTAGCAGAACCGTTTCCCGCAAATGAATACTTCATCACGGCAAGATAACCCTCATCGACCAAAGTCCTGTATCCGGATATAAAATGCTCTCTGCCAAGTACCGTATCGATCGATATCTTCTGATAGACAGCCGGCGGATAGAATATGGCCAGAAACCTTCTGACTATGATCTCATAAACCTTCTTGGCATCGGATGACAGGCTGTTATAAGCATTAAGCCCTTCGCCCGTCGGTATGATGGCATAATGATCGGTTATCTGTTTGTCATCAACAAACCTGGATCCTATTAGTTTCTTATGCTCGCCCGATTCTGTTATATGATCGACAAACGCCTTCATTGAGCCGATATTTCTGATACCGTTTAAGTTCTTTGTGATCTCTTTGGCAACGGCACTCGATAATACTCTGGCATCAGTTCTAGGATATGTCGTGAGTTTCTTCTCATACAGTTCCTGAGCTATCTTAAGAGTCTCATCCGGACTTATCTTGAATAGCTTTGAGCAGTCGTTCTGAAGCTCTGCCAGGTTATATAAAAGCGGTGGCTTCTTGTTATTCTTCTTTTTTTCAACGTTTACGACCGTACCTTGTAAGATACCGTCAAGTTCAGAGATCATCTTAGAAGCGATCTCTTTTTCCTTAAATCCGACCGTTTTATATAAAGCCGGATGTCCGTTATAAGCGCTTTCTTCGTTTACTCTCCACTCTCCCGTATAGCTTACGCCGTCGCGTTCAAATGTAGCTATGAGCTTATAAAACGGAGTCTTTACAAAATCCCTGATCTCTCGCTCTCTCTTGACGACCATTCCCTGTACGCAGGTCATGACACGTCCCACGGAGATGACACATTTGTCCGTTCCGAGAAAATTCTTGACGGGGTTTGAGTATTTAAGTGTCAATACTCTGGAAAAATTGATACCCATCAGATAATCTTCTTTGGCTCTTAGATATGCCGCATCGGAAAGATTATCATATTCGGACATATCCTTTGCTTCTCTTATCCCACGCCTTATCTCGTCTTCAGTCTGCGAATCTATCCAGACTCTCTTCCAGATGATCTTAGGATCATATCCGGCTTCCTGCCTGACCAGTCTCTGGATATATTCACCTTCTCTTCCCGAGTCGCCGGCATTATATATGATATCTATATCCTGCCTGTGAAAAAGCCCTTTTATTATACCGAACTGCTTTTTCACATTATCTATTATCTGATATTTATACTGAGTCGGAACAAAGGGGATCGTATCTAAGGACCAGCGTTTCAGAGACGGATCATATGCATCCGGATAACACATTGTAACAAGGTGGCCTACGCACCAGGTGATGACATAGTTCTCGGATTCCATGTATCCGTCTTTATTTGACATATTTTCGCCCAGTGCCTTGCTAAATTCCCTGGCCACACTGGGTTTTTCCGTTATGATAAGTTTCTTGCCCACTTATAGTTCATCCAGCGTAATGAGTTTGATATTCTTCTTGCTGCTGACCGCAAAATGCAGACCGTCATCGAACCCGCCCGCAGAAAACAAATAGACGTAATCCGGAGTGATCTTAGCCTGCTTGGCGCAATACATGAGCCACTCATAATCATCAAAGCGCATCATGGGCTTCTCCCAGTTGCACAATGCTATGAGCGTATGCTCGCCTTCATCACGACATACAAAATCAATGGTTCCGGCCTTACCTAACCATGATCCCATTCTGTCATACTTGATCGGAAGATTATTGAATCCGTTCTGAGTATCAAGATATTCCTTGCATATTGAAGGGAAATACTTTGCCGTGTATTTCTTAAGATTAGAGCGTATATGTTCATTGTAGAACTCACCGGCATCCTTGTAAGTAAGCTCATTCTTGTAAGGGAAAAGGAATTTGTATGAGAAATCCACATAATTGCAGCATATATCGTATACACCCTTCTGTGTATTCTCACGCCCTTCTGTATCAACAGAGAATTCCTTGCTGACAAACCCGAGTTCCATCAGATTCTTGATATATACAGATATCTTGGCGCGTGAGAACTGAGTATGTGCAAACAGATCGTTAAGTTTATTCCTGCCGTTTGCAAGCGCCCAGAGTATCGTATTATATACGCTCGTCTCTCTCAGCTCTTCGGCAACGAAATCTTCACCGTAAGTAAGAAGCGGCGCATTTACATCAAGGATATTGTGAAGGATATTATCCTTAAAGCTCTTATTCTTGTCAAAATACTTCCACAATTTGGGTAACCCGCCCAAAATGGCATATCCCGTCACACATTCGTCATATTTGAATTTGGTAAAATATGTCCTGAAATCAGCAAAACGAAGCTCCGCAACCTTAAAGAATCCGGTGATGCCCCTTGCTCTGGACCCTATCTTACCCACCATGCTGTTTTCGACCCATTCGATCGAAGAACTGATAAGTATGAAGAAATAAGGTTTGCTACTCGTTGCAAGGAAATCAAACAGATTATTAGTAAATTCATTTGAATACTTTAGCAGATACTGGAACTCATCAAAAACGATGATGTTCTTGCCTTCACTGTCGGCAAAATGTTCCTCTATCGCCTTAAACAGGTCACTGTATTCAGGATATTCAGGCAGAGTAAGCGGCAGTTTGTCGATATTGCTCCACTGGAATAACTGCTCTCTCTCATAAACCTGCTTACAGTCAAATAACAGATAATCTCCGGAATCCGAAAGGAATTCCCTGGCAAGAGTTGTCTTGCCTACTCCTTTCAGGCCATACATTATCATTACCTGATTGCCGCTGCGCCTCTTATATTCATTCAGCACATTAAGTTCCGAATCTCTGCCGATAAGCATCCTGTTTTCTCCTTGTAACCCTTTTCCTTGCTTTATTTCTTAGTTATATACCCCTGTGCCTTGAGTAATTCAGCACATAATACGGCACCGCCTGCAGCGCCCCTGACCGTATTGTGTGAAAGTCCGACGAACTTCCAGTCATAAACCTTATCTTCTCTTATCCTTCCTATGCTCACACCCATACCGTGTTCAAAATCAACATCAAGTGTAACCTGAGGTCTGTTGTCATCCTCTAAATACTGGATGAACTGCTTTGGTGCACTTGGAAGGTCAAGTTCCTGCGGAAGTCCTTTATACTCACGAAGCTTGGCTATGAGCTGCTCCTTGGTAGGATTCTTTTTAAACTTGACGAATACAGCTGCCGTATGACCGTTAAGTACAGGAACTCTTATACACTGACATGTGATGACGGGACTCTCAGCCGGCTTGATAACACCGTCTTCGATCTTACCCCATATCCTTAAAGGTTCCATCTCGGACTTCTCTTCCTCTCCGCCTATGTAAGGGATGACGTTTCCTACCATCTCGGGCCAGTCCTTAAATGTCTTGCCGGCTCCTGATATAGCCTGATAAGTCGTTGCAACAACTTCGTAGGGCTCAAATTCCTTCCATGCCGTAAGCGCAGGAACATAGCTCTGAACGGAACAATTGGGTTTAACTGCTATAAAACCTCTCTTCGTACCAAGTCTCTTTCTCTGGAACTCTATCACATCCATATGCTCGGGATTGATCTCCGGAACTACCATCGGTACATCAGGAGTCCATCTGTGAGCAGAATTATTTGATACAACAGGGGTCTCCGTCTTGGCATACTGCTCTTCTATAGCTCTTATCTCATCCTTTGTCATATCAACCGCCGAGAATACGAAGTCCACTTCCCCGGACACAGCCTCAACTTCATTGACATTCATGACTACGATCTTCTTGACCGCTTCAGGCATCGGAGTATCCATCTTCCAACGGTCTCCTACCGCTTCTTCATATGTCTTGCCGGCACTTCTGGGGCTCGCTGCTATGACCTTCACTTCAAACCACGGATGGTTCTCAAGCAGAGAAATAAATCTCTGTCCCACCATTCCCGTACCGCCTAAGATGCCTACTTTTAATCTCTCACTCATTTTTTCATCTCCTCATCTATGCAAACCATTAAACTCTTACCTTGGTATGCTTACTTTTTCATCCAGTTTCTTGCTGTTTTTCAGATACTCACTGTAGAAGATTATGCATTCCTTTATTCTTTCCGGTGAAGGGCCGCCCTTGGTAAGTCTCTTATCAACACAAGTCTTAAGAGACACTTCATCATATATATCTGTACCGAATACCTCACTTATCTTCTGCAGTTCATCTATCGAGCAATCTTCGATAGCCTTGTCATTATCTATGCAATATAGTAC
>CAMNDJ010000065.1 GCA_946535225.1 uncultured Lachnospiraceae bacterium | reverse complement strand
GCATTCGGAGGCATATATTCGGCCACGGCAGTGATCATTGGCAAGACTCTCGGTGAGGGAGAACTTGATAAAGCCAGACGTGAGAAGACATGGCTCTTATCCGGGTCTGCGGTGTTCGGCCTGTTCATGATGTTATTCGGGTTTATGACGACACTCTTAGTGCCTGTTGTTTTTGGCAGATTAAGCGCTAATGCCATTACGATATGTCGCAACATGGTGATACTGATGTCGTTCTTCATGCCGATCTGGGTATACATGAATGCACAGACTGCAGTGGCCAGAGCAGGCGGAGACACGGCCATGGGTATATATACCGATGCCTCCATCACCTTGATCTTAATGCTTCCGATGGTATTTGTTCTTGGGATATTTACGGATATAGGACCCGTACAGATGTATCTGTGCGTTAAGCTTTTAGATTTTATCAAGATCGTGATCTTCCATATCTGGCTTAAGAAGGAGCGCTGGCTTAAGAATCTGACAGTTCGTCCCGAGGGTGAGAGCATTGGCTGACACCATATTATGCATAACGGTCGGAAGTATGATAGAATATCACATATCAACAGAAAAAGCACAGTGAGACAGCCCATGAGAGAGATAGAGAGTATTAAGATAACCGAAGCAATACGTGATATGTGCATCGAGGCCAATCATTATCTGACGGAGGATATGAAGAAGGCGCTTAATGATGCGACAGAGTCGGAGAAGTCACCGCTTGGCAGGCAGGTGTTATGTCAACTTGAGGAAAATCTTAAGATCGCCGGGGAGGATATGATCCCCATATGCCAGGATACCGGAATGGCTGTCATTTTTGCCGAAGTCGGTCAGGATGTGCATATAGACGGAAGCCTTACAGATGCGATCAACGAGGGTGTGCGGCTCGGCTATACTGAAGGATATCTGCGCAAGTCGGTTGTGCGCGATCCGTTAGACCGCGTCAATACAGGAGACAATACTCCTGCGGTCATTCACTATGATATAGTACCGGGTGATAGGCTTAGGCTCACGCTCGCACCCAAGGGCTTCGGCTCCGAGAACATGAGCCGTGTCTTTATGCTCAAGCCCGCAGACGGAGAAGAAGGCGTCAAGAATGCGATCCTTACGGCAGTTAAGGATGCGGGTCCCAATGCCTGTCCCCCGATGGTGGTCGGCGTCGGTATAGGCGGTACATTTGAAAAATGTGCGCTTCTTGCCAAGAAGGCTCTCACTAGACCGCTTAACGTCCCGGCGGACACCGAATGGGCGAGAGCCATGGAAGAGGAGCTGTTAGAGAGGATCAATAAGTCGGGCATAGGTCCCGGAGGTCTGGGCGGTACGACCACTGCGCTGGCCGTCAATATAGAGACATACCCCACACATATCGCGGGACTTCCGGTGGCAGTCAATATCTGCTGTCATGTGAACCGCCACAGTGTGAGAGAGCTATAGAGAGCGACATCCTGAATCTCCTTTTTTTCAGACGGAATCAGACAGACAGAGCAGGTAATACGGAATAAGGAGCAGCATCATTATGATCAAGGAATTCAGCAGTTTCACCAATTTAGAAGAGCTGATACACATGATACGTATCCTTACGGCGGCGATATGCGGATACGTAATCGGATACAACAGAGAGAAGCATACCAAGGCGGCGGGCATCAAGGCACATATGATGATATGTATCGCGGCATCGCTTATGATGGTCATATCCAAGTACGGATTCGGTGATGTGATGAATATCGCCGGATTCTCATGTGATGTGTCCAGAGTGGCAGCAGGTATCATCACCGGAATGGGTATCCTTGGCGGTATCATCATGGTCCGTGACAGAGGAGTGGCGACTGGGATCAACACGGCAGCAGGCCTGTGGGTGACACTCGGTGTAGGTATGGCTCTCGGTGCGGGCATGTATGTGTCAGCGCTCGGAGTAGTCCTGATCACCATGATCGTGCAGCGTCTGCCTCACCTGGCAGGAGAGCACAGGGAAGCAGCTTACGGGAATAAGGCAGGAGAAGAGCCTCATAATCTGGATATATAGAGTGGAGACATTATGGACAGACATATAGAAGCACCGTTAAAAAAAGAGGATATTGAGTCTCTTCACAGCGGAGATTACGTATATATAAGCGGCACCATCTACGTAGCCAGAGATGCGGCGCATAAGAGGATGAACGATCTGCTTGATAAGGGAGAGTCTCTTCCTATAGAATTAACGGACAATATCATTTATTACATGGGACCTTCACCCGCAAGAGCCGGTCGACCCATAGGTTCGGCAGGCCCGACAACAGCCAGTCGTATGGATAAGTACGCTCCGAGGCTTCTTGATCTGGGGCTTAAGGGTATGATCGGGAAGGGTAAGCGTTCCGAGGCTGTGCATGAGGCGATCAAGCGTAACGGTTGTGTATATTTTGCAGCAGTAGGAGGAGCAGGGGCGATCCTATCCAAGGCCATCACATCATCGGAGGTGGTCGCTTATGAGGATCTGGGGGCCGAGGCGATCCGTAAACTGGAAATAAAGGATTTTCCCTGTATCGTCATCATAGATAAGGATGGCAACGATCTGTACGAGACAGCGATAGAAGAGTACAGACAGGAATAGGACATATTGCAGACCGCTCCGATAAGAGAGGTCCGAATATATGATTGAGGAGAGTATTATTATGGAAAAGAGAGAGAACTTTGGGAGCAGGTTAGGCTTCATCCTTGTCAGCGCAGGGTGTGCCATCGGGATCGGCAATGTGTGGAAGTTCCCGTATGTGGCGGGACAGAACGGAGGAGCGATATTCGTGTTGTTCTATCTGCTGTTCTTAGTGATAATGGGGATCCCCGTTCTTACGATGGAGCTTGCTATTGGCCGAGGCAGCGGCAAGACTGTCGTGGAAGCATACAAGATGCTTGAGAAGGACGGGCACAAGTGGCACCTTCACGGCTGGGTATGTATCGCAGGTTGTTACCTGCTCATGATGTACTATACGACGGTTGCAGGGTGGATGCTGTCTTACTTCTGGAAGTTCCTGACAGGAAGATTCGACGGACTGACCAATGACGGAGTTGCCCCTGTATTCACTGATATGCTGGGTAATCCCACTGAGATGATCATATTCATGGCGATCATAGTCATCGCCGGATTTCTGGTATTAAGCTTCGGTGTCAGGAACGGGCTGGAGAGAGTCAATAAGGTCATGATGATCGGATTGCTCGCGCTGATCGTGGTGCTTGCCGTGCACAGTTTTATACTGCCGAATGCGGGAGCCGGTATCAGCTTCTATCTTAAGCCCAATATCGATAATGTTAAGAGCGTTGGTCTGGCCAATGTCATAACGGCTGCGATGAATCAGTCATTCTTTACATTGAGTCTTGGTATCGCATCCATGGAGATATTCGGAAGCTATATGACCAAGGACAATACTCTGACAGGTGAGGCAGTGAGGATATGCAGCCTTGATACGATTGTGGCATTGCTCTCAGGTCTTATCATTTTCCCTGCATGCTTCAGCTTCGGCATCGAGCCCGATGCAGGTCCTTCGCTCATATTCATCACACTTCCGAGCGTGTTCATCAACATGGCGGGCGGTCGCATATGGGGAACACTGTTCTTCTTATTCATGACATTTGCAAGCTTCTCAACCGTCATCGCGGTATTTGAGAATCTTGTGGGACCCGCGATGGATAACCTTAACTGGAGCAGGCGTAAGTCGGTGACCGTCAACTGCATATTCATGCTCGTGGCTTCTCTTCCATGTCTGTTGGGATATAATGTGCTTTCAAATGTTCATCTCATCGGATCGAGGGACATACTGGACAGTGAGGACTTTATCGTCAGCAATCTAATGCTTCCTGTCGGAGCGCTCATATTTGTACTGTTCTGTGTGACCAGGTACGGATGGGGAGCCGATAAGTATCTTGAAGAGGTCAATACGGGTGAAGGCATGAAGATGAGCCCGAAGCTCATATTCTACTTCAAGTTCATCCTTCCGATACTCATACTGGTGATCCTTATAAGCGGATTGATATAATGGCCGTCAGACGGCATGTAACCCGTAATAAATGACGACAGAGCACGGTTTTATTATGACCGTGCTTTTTCGTGCTTTTTGTATTGCGACTTAAGCCGGCTTGGAATATACTATATATCAGTAATCTTACACGGAGGGGAGAGTAAGAAATAATGTTGATACATTGTTTCTTACTCACCGGTTTGTGCCGAGCCCAAACCGGATCATGGCATCGCCGAATCTGATATTCGGCTCGCCGCCTCGCACAAAATGCTCGGCATGAGGGAATACATGAGATACTATTTCGAATCTAAGGTAGAGAAGGAAGATGACGGTTATTCGATCAATATCCCGTTTAATATCTGGGAAGTGGCCAGACAGAGAGATGTGATCGAAGCCAATTTCGTCATAGACAATACGATCATAGACTGTGAACTGCACCCCAAGGAGAAGGGTCTGTATGTCATCAAGGTGGCAGGTGAGAATTCGACTCTTGCAAGCCTTGAACCGGGAGTGTCACATAAGATCCTTATGCAGATACACCAGTCTCTTATCAAGATGGACCAGAACAGCCCGTACAGCCTGGAGAATCCGATCAGGAAGATAGATTCCATGAAGGTGATCACTCAGGAAGATGACGGATTGTGCGGACAGTGCTGTGTGGCCATGCTTGCAGGCGTGACACTGGCAGAGGTCATCACTGTCATGGACTGCCACGAGTGGCAGGCTACGATGGGCAGGATGATATCGGCGCTTAACTATTACGGGATCGATCATTCTGATATCATAGTATATACGGAAGGAAGAGACGTGGTGTTGCCCAAGTGTGCGATCCTTATGGAGAAGATGGGCCGTTACTGTCATTATTTGGTATATTATGACGGTAAGTACTACGATCCGAACTTAGATATCATGACAAGTTATGATACGAGCAAGCTGCTTGGTTATCTTGAGATCAAGTGCTAGAGAGATACCTGCGGTATGCAGCTGTGAACGGCTGTGGCCGCCACGGCAATACTAAGACAGAATACAGAATAATTGAAAGGAACTGATACAATGGCTGACAAGAAGTTAGTAGAAGCGATCACATCGATGGAGGAGGATTTCGCCCAGTGGTATACGGACGTGGTCAAGAAGGCGGAACTCATGGACTATACATCCGTTAAGGGATGCATGGTATTTAAGCCTGCAGGCTATGCCATATGGGAACTCATTCAGTCGCAGATGGATGCGAGATTTAAGGAGACGGGCGTGGAGAACGTATATCTTCCGATGTTCATCCCCGAGAGCCTTCTTAATAAGGAGAAGGATCATGTGGAAGGGTTTGCTCCCGAGGTTGCATGGGTGACACACGGCGGTAATGCCCCTCTCCAGGAGAGGATGTGTGTACGTCCCACTTCAGAGACCCTGTTCTGTGATTTCTACAAGAACGACATACAGTCATACAGAGATCTGCCGAAGCTCTACAACCAGTGGTGCTCTGTCGTTCGCTGGGAGAAGGAGACAAGACCGTTCTTAAGAAGCCGCGAGTTCTTATGGCAGGAAGGCCATACGGCGCATGCCACGGCTGAAGAAGCAGAAGAACGCACGATACAGATGCTCAATGTCTATGCCGACTTCTGCGAGGAAGTGCTTGCCATACCCGTGATCAAGGGTCGTAAGACGGACAAGGAGAAGTTCGCGGGAGCCGAGGCCACATATACGATAGAGGCTCTGATGCATGACGGCAAGGCTCTTCAGTCAGGTACGAGCCACAACTTCGGTGACGGCTTCGCCAAAGCCTTCGGAATCCAGTTCACTGACAAGGACAATACACTTAAGTATGTACATCAGACCTCATGGGGCACAACGACGAGACTTATCGGGGCCATGATCATGGTTCACGGAGATGATTCGGGTCTTGTACTGCCGCCTAAGGTAGCACCCGTACAGGTTATGATCATACCGATACAGCAGAAAAAAGAGGGTGTCTTAGAGACTGCAGCATCCTTGTGTGATCGTCTTAAGAAGGCGGGCATAAGAGTCAAGGTGGATGATTCGGACAAGTCACCCGGATGGAAGTTCTCCGAGCAGGAGATGAGAGGTATCCCTCTTCGTGTCGAGATCGGTCCCAGAGATATCGAGGAAGGCAAGTGCGTACTTGCAAGAAGGGATAACGGAGAAAAGGTTGAGTGCAGCTTAGATGAGTTAGAGACTAAGACTGCAGAACTCTTAGCTTCGATCCAGAAGGATATGCTCGTAAGAGCAAGAGCCCACAGGGATGCTCATACATATACAGCCAAGACCATGGATGAGATGCAGAAGATCTTAGATACCACACCCGGTTTTGTAAAGGCCATGTGGTGCGGTGAGCAGGAATGTGAAGATAAGATCAAGGAAGTAATGTCTGCAACGAGCAGATGTATGCCTTTTGAACAGGAGCAGATATCCGATGTATGTGTCTGCTGCGGTCGCCCCGCGAAGAAGATGGTCTACTGGGGAAGAGCATACTAAATCGCACAGAATTTTTACAAGGGATATTGGTTGACATAATTTGGAGACTATATGACCACTATCAAGGAGATAGCTGAACTGGCCGGAGTGTCGCGAGGCACGGTGGACAGGGTTCTTAACAACAGAGAAGGCGTAAGTGAAGAGACCGCCGCAAGGGTTCGGGCCATTGCCAAACAGCTCGGATACAAGCCCAATAAGGCCGGCATGGCGCTGGCTGCGCAGAAGAAGAAATACCTGATAGGTATCATCGTCTTCAGCCGCAAGAATCCTTTCTTCGATAAGGTAATAGAAGGGTTCATGGAGAGAGCTGAGGAACTGGCTTTCTTCGGCTGTGAAGTCACAGTTAAGCGTGTGGCATATCATCCCGAAGCGCAGATGTCGGCTATCGAAGCATGTGTGGATGAGGGAGTACAGGGGATCATTATCACTCCGTATAATGATACCAAGGTCTGCAATAAACTCAATGAATTGATCGATAAAGGAATACCGGTTATCACCGTTAATTCTGACGCTGAAAAAGTTAAGCGTATCGCCTATGTGGGCAGCGACTATTATAATTCCGGTGCGGCAGCAGGCGCACTTATGCAACTGATGACACATGATAAGGTCAATATCGGTGTGATCCTTGGTGACCGCAACATCCTGTGTCATTCCAAGAGAGAAGCGGGTTTCAAGGACAGGATAGGCGAAGATAACAGATTTAAGATAGTAAGCGTTAAAGAGAATTATGACGACGATCTTAAGAGTTATGATATCGTCAGTGAGATGCTCAGGACGCATCCGGAGATCAACGGGTTATATTTTACGGCAGCAGGTGTGTATGGCGGATGCAAGGCCATACAGGAAGCGGGGATCGGACGTGACATTCGTGTCATAACACATGATGATGTGCCTACTACCATAGATATGCTTGATAAGGGAATAATAACCGCCACCATTTGTCAGGATCCGATGTGGCAGGGAGCAAGATCACTTGAGCTTATGTTCAATTATTTAAGCAGCCCCGAAGAGATGCAGATAAGAGGTTATTACTACGCGGAACTTAATATCAAGATAAGAGAGACTAAATAGATAGCGCCCGTCGCGGGCGATTCACAATATTTCATTGGAGGAACATACAGATGAATGTACTTGTAATCAATTGCGGAAGCTCATCACTTAAGTATCAGCTTATAGAGACGGATTCCGAGAAGGTATTGGCCAAGGGCTTATGTGAGAGGATTGGAATAGACGGAAGTGCGATCACTCATACTCCTGAAGGCGGAGATAAAGTTACTGAAGAGATACCGATGAAGGATCATACGGATGCGGTTAAGCTTGTTATCGCCAAACTTACTGATGCAAAGGTCGGTGTGATTAAGGATCTTAGTGAAGTAGATGCGGTCGGTCACAGAGTTGTTCACGGCGGTGAGAAGTTCGCATCATCGGTTGTTATAAATGATGAGGTTATGAAGGCTATTGAAGAATGCAACGACCTTGCACCGCTTCATAATCCGGCCAATATAATCGGTATCAATGCATGCAAGGCTGTAATGCCCGGTGTGCCCATGGTAGCGGTATTCGATACAGCCTTCCATCAGACTATGCCCCGCAAGGCATATATGTACGGGCTTCCTTATGAATACTATGAGAAGTATAAGGTACGCCGCTACGGCTTCCACGGCACGAGCCATGATTTCGTATCGGCAAGGGTAGCTGAGATACTCGGCAAGGACAGGAAGGATCTTAAGATAATCGTATGTCACTTAGGTAACGGTGCATCGATATCTGCCGTTAAGAACGGTCAGTCCATAGATACATCCATGGGTATGACTCCCCTTGAGGGACTTATCATGGGTACCAGATCCGGAGATATCGATCCCGCGATCATAAGCTTTATTGCTGATAAGGAAGGACTCACGGCTGACGAAGTCATCAATATCTGTAATAAGAAGTCGGGAGTATACGGGCTCTCAGATGGTGTGTCAAGCGACTTCAGAGATTTATCTAAGGCTGTTGATGAGGGCGATACCAAGGCAGAAGGCGCACTTGAGACTTATGCTTACAGAGTAGCCAAGTACATCGGTTCTTATATAGTAGCGATGGGCGGCGTGGATGTCATAGCATTTACGGCAGGCGTCGGTGAGAATAACAGCGCCATGCGTAAGGCCATCGCAGATTACCTGACATTCATGGGCTGCTCTGTAGATGAAGAGAAGAACAAGCTTCGCGGTGAGGAGGTAATCCTCTCCAAGCCGGGTGACAAGGTAACCATCATGGTAGTTCCCACCAACGAGGAGCTTGCAATCGCAAGAGAGACAGTAAGGCTGAC
>CAMNDJ010000064.1 GCA_946535225.1 uncultured Lachnospiraceae bacterium | reverse complement strand
GGTGCAATAAACGTTATTTCGTCTCGTGCTTTTGCCGGCGGGATGAACCGTCCACCGGACGGTTCATTGTACCATACTTTTTGGTGCAATTGAGTTTAAAGAAATATTAAGTTTTTATGGAAAAGATGAGCTTGATCGAGGCTGTCGATCAGTTAAGTGAATACAAAAAAATGCTCCCTAAAGACAGGGTGCAGCTGCGTAAAAAGAGGCTCTATGAACTCGTGACCTACGCTTCTGCCAACAGCCCGTTGTACAGGGATATATATGAGGATCTTCCGACCAATTTTACGATACAGAATCTGCCTTCAGTGACCAAGGATGTTCTGATCGCAAGGTTCGATGACTGGTCAACCGACAGAAGTGTCGACAGGCAGGGGATACAGGATTACTTAAACGAGCTTTCCGCTGCATTCGAAAGCGGAGACAAGAAAGGTTCGGAGCGCAAATATCTGGACAAGTATTACGTAGTCAGCTCAAGCGGTACCGACAGCGAACCTCTCATCAATCTCTATGATGACAACTGCTGCAGGTTGATGAGTGTGAACCATTTATACAGGGCTTTCTCCAGAAGGGAACACCTCTGGGGATTCCTTACGCACGGGAGAAGACTTGCGAGCATATATTCGACCAGTGGCGCATACTTTTTCAATGTATTCGCACATTTCAGGCGCAGTTACCTTCCGTTCAATAAGAAACGTTCCATCATCCTGCAATCGCAGAGTCCGACTTCCAGACTCGTTGAAACTCTGAATTCGTTCGGCCCTGCAGTCATATCGGGATTTCCTTCCGTCCTGACACGTATGGCGGATGAACGAATCGCAGGAAGACTTAAGGTCGATCCTGTCTGCATCATAGCCGAGGGTGAAGTACTCGAAGATGATGTGCGTGCCAAGATCTCGGATGCTTTTCATTGTGATGTTACGAGCTCGTATTCAACCGCCGAGACCGGTGTGATAGCGTATGAGTGCAGAGAACATCATCTGCATATAAATGACGACTGGGTGATACTCGAACCTGTTGATGCAAACGGACGTCCCGTCCCGGCCGGAATAGAATCGGACAAAGTCCTGATAACCAATCTTCTGAGTTTTCCTCAGCCGATAATCAGATATGAACTGGGAGATAAGGTGATACTTCACGAAGAGGGTTGTTTATGCGGCAATCCTTCTCCATGGATCGAGATGGCCGGTCGCAGTCTCGATCAGATAAGATTTGTGGAAGGAATGAAGGAAGTAGTCGTACCTGTCGCGGATTTTGATGCGGTTCTAAGAGACGAGCCGTCGATCAAGCGGTATCAGATAATAGTCTATGCCGGAAACCGTATAGCTCTTCGCCTGTCGGGTGCAAGAGGCACAGATAAGACCATGGCGTTCTTCAAGGCGGAGAAACTTCTCAGAGCCTATATGAAGAGCATAGGGATCATGTCGCCGATGATCACCTTAGACAAGGAAGATCCCGGTCCGGATCCCAAGTCCGGTAAATACAAAAAGATAATCGTAGAATAGATAAATGCAGGTTTAACGAAACTCGGGATTTAACGGAACTTAGGATTCAATTCACTGTAAGGAACCACGATCTCCTGGAAACCGCCCGCAAATGATGCGAGCATATAAGGATCATAGAAGAAGTCTATACCGTCATCACCCAGAATGAAATTCTCCGAATCGAATCCGCCGTACTGCTTGACGGTTTCTTCATATCCTTCCCAGTATTCCTCACCTATATCATTCATATGCTTCGTCGCATATTCTACCAGAACCTCATCCAGATCTTCTTCCGTGATTGAGATCAGATCGCTCAGATACAGTCTCTCTCCCGTCTTAAGATCGAATACGTAAGAGATCCAATAAGGCATACCATGTGCTCCGCCGTAATAATTATATCCATTCTGAACTATGTTGATGATCTTGCCGTCATTATAAGCTATATATCCGAAATCCGAGGTGAGTTCATATGGGATGAAGTATTCTCCGTCACTTTCGTCATACCACTGAATGCACTCATCTAAGCTGTCATCCACGCTTGACATCACACCATCTGCCTGTTCCATGAGCGTCTTGTTGATCTTGGCAGCTCCCGGGAATCTGTCATCAAGCTGCAAAACCGACACCGATGCCGATATCATCTCATGTCCGTCATGGGTAGCCGAATCATTCTTGTATACCAGCGAACCTACATCATATATTCCCGGATCGTAGAAATCTTCGACAAGATTCTCTATATCTCCGGATTCTGTGTCCACTTCCACGAATGAGAGTTTATAATCCTTATTGAGCAATGTGTAGAGTTTTCCGTCCGAATAACTGCAGGCAACATCCCACATTCCGACATTCGGCACTTCAGACTTGCTCGTCTTGTCTGTGTATAATGCACTGATCTCACCTGTGGCTATATCACACTTAAGATACGAGAAATCCACTCCCGGGTGCATCCCGTTAGGTTCGCCGTAATATATATATTCAGCATCCATGGCAAATATATTGAGATTCTGATCGGTATTGATCAGTTTCTTGTATTTGTCATTGGTCAGATCCAGAACTCCGTAATCATAGCTTGCATCATTGGACTGTGAATTGTAATGATAGACAAGAAGCTTGTCGCCGAACGCGGATACCGGATACTGATCCCTGTATTCTATCTCCTCGCCTGTCTTGTCATCCACTGCTACCAGGGTATTGTATCCCTTGACGAAAATTTCCTTGCCGCATTCTGCTGCCATGATGTTGGGGAAGAGGAATCTGTGACCGTTCTGATTCACGGACTGTATGATGTATTCGGAAGTGTCGTAGTCAAATCCTCCTGCCGAATACGGATCAAGTGATTCTTCGATGTCTCCGTTCTCGCTAAGCTTAAGGCACTCGGGATACTCACTTGTAGAATATAACAGGAAGATCACTCCGTCCTTGAATGCGATATCCTGGTCGTAACCTTCTACACCAGCTATGGTGTAAAGGCTCTTCTGATCCTTGCCGTCTATGCTTATACTGTACAGAGTTATATCCCTTAACCACTTGTTGTCCACACTGTAGTATTCACCGCTTTTGGCGAAATATATCCTGTCTCCGAGAACAATACCTGTCCCTTCCGCAAAAAGAGACATGTTGCTTTCGGAGTAATCATCGTTCTTCTTCGTATCCTTCCAAATAAGCTTGTTCTTGCCGCTCTTGCGATCGTGAGATATGATCCTGTCTCTGCCGAACACTATAGTCCTGCCGGCTACATTCCAGATATTGGACGATACAGCCATATCGGGTATCGTAAGATCTTCCGTATCGATCTCTTCTTCCTGTGAAGATTCCTCCGGCTTTGATGACTCTTCTTCGCTGCTGTCATCTTCATCCTCATCTTCATCTTCTTCATCAGCATCTTCATCCGTATCCGCTTCTTTACTGAACGGATTGGCGCAGCCTGCCATAAATGACACCGGTGTCACAATAAGCGCCGCTGCGAGTGCCATGATGATAATGCGTCTCAATATACCCAATAAGGTCATTCTGCTCTTGTCTTCCGTCAACATTTTTACCTCTACCGTCTCCCCTGTGATATCAATATTTCATCACGAATCTCATCCCCCAGGCAACTATCCTGTAGATCGGATTCTCCATTCGCTTCTTAACGTTCTTAAGTTCCCTTCGTATCTCTATGGACTGAGGGCAACGTCTCTCACACGCTCCACATTCTATGCACTTGGAGGCATAGCTCTTATCCTTCCTTAGCGTCGTGCACATGAGGTATTCCTTCATGCCGATGAAATAACTGTCGGTATAAGTGTGATTGTACGCCGAGAAACATCCCGGGATATCAACGCCCTGAGGACAGGGCTGGCAATAGCCGCAACCTGTACAGCCCACCTTGACGCCCTCATTGAATGCCTTAAGCACTCTGGCATACATTGCCATCTCTTCTTCGCCAAGACTGTCAGCAGTTGCGTCAGATGCGATACGTACATTCTCCTGCACCTGGGCGACATCATTCATACCCGAGAGAACAATATTTACCTCAGGATGATTCCATATCCATCTTAAGCCCCATTCCGCAGGACTCCTCTCCGGTTTCATAGCCGCGAATTCCTCTACGACTTTCTTCGGAAGATTATTTACCAGTCTTCCTCCCCTTAAGGGCTCCATTATGATGATCGGGATATTCTTGCTGTTGGCATATCTGATGCCCTCGATACCTGCCTGGGAATGCTCATCCACATAGTTGAACTGAACCTGGGCGAACTCCCAATCATATGCATCGATGAGTTCCTTGAACCTGACTGTATTGCCATGAAAAGAAAAACCGATATTGATGATCTGACCCTTAGCCTTCTTCTGCGCGATCCATTCCTTAAGCCCCAGATCACAGAGCCTTGCAAAAGTGGCCGGATCATTGAGCATGTGCATCAGATAATAATCAATATGATCCGTGCCGAGTCGTTCCAGTTCCTCATTAAAATATCTGTCAAAGTCCTCGGTTTTCTTGATATAGTACTGCGGAAGCTTAGTCGCTATCTTGATCCTGTCCCTGCAGTCATATTCTTTGATAAACTTGCCCAGCGCCTCTTCGCATCCGGCATATGTATAGGCAACATCAAAGTAATTGACTCCGGCATCCAGAGCGATCTTCATCTCTCTGTTAGCCTTCTCCTGATCTATCTGATTACCGTTCTTGGTAAATCGCATGCATCCGTATCCGAGCACGGAAAGCTCGTCACCATTACGCGGGTTAGTCCTGTATTGCACTGTATGACCTCCATCTGTATGAGTCTGCAAACAACATCTATGATACCATATTTTGTGTTCAAATGGTATCGGCAAACCCCAAAATATTGGGGCAAACAGGAATCGCCCCGGGCATTCCGGGGCTGTTTCCGTATCATATTCTAAGATCTGTTCTGCGGCATCTGACCGTCCGGCCTCTGCATTTTGCCGCGGCCAAAACCGCCATTACCATTATTACCGTTACCTGTACCGGCATCGCTCTCTCCTGTGTCTGCGCCACTGCTCATATTACCGCGACCGAAGCCGCTATAGCCGGCTCCCATTCCACCGCCGCTTCCGACTGTTGTGACTGTCTCCTCTAAGGTAACCTCTTCTTCACTGTCGCCTGCGACTATCGTATATGTACTGCCGGTCTTAAGCTCCGGATGACTCAGTGTCACAGCCGAGAAACTGTTCGGGACTTCCCATTCAAGGAGTGTATTTCCGTCTTCATCTTTAAGGGCCACTGTTGTACCGGCGCTCACATTGCTGCCCGGCATATACAGTATGCTGTTCTGTGTTGACGATGAACTTGCACCTTCCGCCATGGAGCTGCTGCCACAGGCTATCACATATCCTCCGTTTATCTCACAGACACCGCCGCTCTCACTGCCGTAATCTATGGCACAATTTGAACCGTCTCCGGGAAGGCTGATCCATATCTTGCCACCGGTTATGATGATGTCGCCGTTTGAATCAAGTCCGTCGGCATCTCTTGCCGTGTCATTCTTTATGTATATGCTTCCGCCGCTTATGTGGATCCAACTCTCTGAATCTTCCGCAAACGTATCATCTTCCGATTGTTTCTGCGCTTTATCCGTATCCTGAGACATTTCAATCCCTGAATCATTCGAAGATATCGGCATATCTGTTATATCCGGAGCTTCACCCGAAGGCATCTCGCCGTCAGGTGGTGTCGGCATCTCACCGTTTGGAGCCTCGCCCGAAGGTGTTTCACCATCAGGAGGGGTCGGGCGATCGGCCATGTCCTGACTGCTGCCTCTCATTCCTCGCATCTCTCCATTCTGTTCACCGTCAAATTGTCTCTCTCCTCCGAATCCTAAGTCACTGCTTCCGCCGTTTGCGTTCATTCCGTCATCGGTACAATATATCTCGATATCGCCGTCGAGTATATCTATCGTCAGAGCTTCTATGCCTTCATAACATTCATCTATATAAAGCGAACCGCTCGCCATAAGGAACGAAGTGTCTGAATGTATGCCGTCATCCGAAGCATGTATCGTGATGTCGGCTTCTGTTATATTGACTTCATCATTGACATGGAATCCATCCTCCGGGGCTGTTACTGTGATCGTTCCGCCGGTGATCACAAGCGAGTCATTGGACTCTATGCCATGTTTGTATTCTGCCGTTATATCCAGAGAACCTGTGCCGTTGATCGTAAGATCGTCATGGGTATATATCGCACCGCTCGCTCCGTCTTCAAGCGCCTCATCAGAATAGTTCGCCCCGCTTGTAAGTGTGTTCGTACTGCCGTCTGCCAGAGTCAGGAATACTTTTTGGGCCTGCTTCACATATATGGCTGCACTGTCCGAACAATTGATATCCACGCCGTCCAGTTGGATCCATACTTTGGATGAATCGTAAGCATCGACATATATGCTTCCATCCGTCAGTTCTCCGGATACCGTGTAATACCCGGCAGTGGTTATATATACGCTTCCGTCAAGGACATAAGCGCCCTGACCTTTTACCGTAGCATCATCACCGGTCAGAGTGATGACAGTGGCATCCGTACTGTCCCAGTCTCCGTCCATATCCTTGCTCGTAAACCCGCTCTCATTCTCATTGCCTTCCGCATCCTCATCCACGATCTTCTTAACTCCAAGCCTGTCACTTACCATGAATACCGATGTGACAACGAGCGCCAGAACAGTGATGATGATGCATATCTTGTCTATATGTTTGTGTGTCGTCATGTCTTACCTCCGATGTATGAGTGGCTCACTTTTAAGTCAGCGTCCACGTCAGCCTGTCCGCTTTATGACCGGCAATCCTGCTCTTAAGCGGCTCACTTTCAGGTCAGCATTTGTTCCGTCATCCCATGTAGTCGCCGTTGTAACTTACAAGAACCGCGCTCTTTACGCCTGCTATGTCAGACAGCGCGTTGACGAAATCAGTGTTGTCATCCTTAAGCCTTATCTCCATATTAAGTTCCGTATCACCCTTCTGTACAGACTTACTCTTGACAGTACACTTCTTTGTCCTCTCCTTAAGGAAGAGTGTTGCCGCCTGCTCGCTGTCATAACCCTCACACCTAAGGACAACGATATAGGGATTGCTCATATCCTTATGGTTTGCAAATATAAGCAGGATCACACCAATAAAGATGCTTCCGAATACCGCGAGAGGAATGAGTCCTGCTGCCAGCACTATTCCTGCGGCGATGGCCCAGAATAAGAAAGCGATGTCCAGGGGCTCCTTAATGGCGGTACGGAATCTTACGATGGATAAGGCGCCGACCATACCAAGAGAAAGAACGACGTTGCTTGTTACCGCAAGTATCACGAGTGTCGTTATCATAGTAAGTGCGATGAGCGTGACCCCGAATCCCGACGAGTACATCACGCCGGAGTATGTCTTCTTGTATATAAAGAAGATGAACACACCGAGCGCAAATGCAAGCCCCAATCCCAATACCATATCAAGTCCGCTTACTGCTGTCACGTTGTCCAGGAAATTTGATTTGAAGATATCACTGAATGTCATATTTATGTTCCTCCGTTGTTAATGTAATGTAATGTTCTGCTCTGCTGTTTTGTTATGTCAACTTCACTGCTATCCGTATACTCTGCATAATGCATATTTGGAAAAAGCCGCAGCCCTTCTCCCGGGTGTCTGTACCGCTGCCTTTATGATATCCGGCAGATAATCATCCCACTTGACTTCCATGACGATCGGACTGTCTGCTCCGGCATTTATCGTCGGTGTGTCGGGGTTTAAGAAGTCTGTACAGGTAAGTCCGGTCCTTATGTCATAATCAAATGTGACCCTGACATTCCCCGGCCCGAATATATAAGGTTCTCTCTCATAATCAACTATTGTCTTAGGCTTTAATCCCTGATATGTCATCTTAAGGTACAGTTCTGTGATGAGCGGATCGAACGAATCCTTCATCCAGTCCGTGTCACCGTCAACTATCGCCTGTGACTGTTCGGCGGATAACCTCGCGCTGTACTTGGTACCAAGACCGTTAAGCTTGCTCTTTTTTTCCAGGTTGATATATGAGGTGTCATCATTGTAATACCGGATCCTGAACTTTTCTCTGCAGTTAACTCCGTCGATCTTCTCCTTAAGTGCCTTGTCCGATAAGTTATCAAAATACAGACTCCTTATATGATAGTGACCGTCCGGAGCATGCGGGTCAAAAGAAGCGAAAGCCCTCAGGCGCTGCCTGATATTCAACATGTCCATGTAGTTTATCTCATGCTTAAGTTCGTGTCTGTATCTTATGTCCTCTCTGTTCATTAGTCTGTCCTTTCCGTGACGCATCTGCTGCTTGGCTTGGCATCAATGCTTTGTGCTCCCTTCTGTCGGGAGTCGTACATGACCAATGCCGGTGCACTTGTGATGAACTTGGACATATTTTATCGATGGATTGTGTATAAATTGTGTTCCGGATTTGTAGAATTTGTGTTTTAGATGTGTAGAGATTGTGAAATCGGATTGATACAGAGTATCTGTTTTCTCTTTGCTGTCCGGTTGGTACGTGCCTGTCGCATAATTGCTATGCGGCCGCTGCACGGTTGGTACGGGGCTGCCTGATTGCTGTGTGGCAGTCGCACGGTTGGTACGGGGCCGCCTGATTGCTGTGCAACCGCTGTCCGGTTGGTACGGGGCCGCCTGATTGCCGTGCGGCCGCTGTCCGGTTGGTACGTGCCTGTCGCATAATTGCTGGGTGACCGCTGCAAATTACGGAACTATTTCAGTATTTTCGATTAGTTCCGTAAATTTTGTTTACATAATTCCAGCAAAAACAGCTCGTTTGCCCGCTTCGCGTGCTTTGTATCTCTTTTTCCTGTCTCTATAGGCCCTTTCGGACAAAATAATTACGGAACTATTGCCCAAAATAAGCAAAACTTCCGTAAATTGCTCCGCTGCAGCTCTCAAATTGGTTTACATAAGTCAAAATCCGCCAATGTTTCTCGATTGTGTACAAAAAAATTCCGGCAGAAGAAAATCGTCTGCCGGAACAATCAAATCAATATTATTTCATATCACAGAAGTATCAAGCCTTCTTGGCTACAGGACCTCACAGAAGTCCTAAAGCCTTCTTGACCATCAGGCCTCT
>CAMNDJ010000063.1 GCA_946535225.1 uncultured Lachnospiraceae bacterium | reverse complement strand
AAGTCTGTCCTGTCTGCAATCACGCAAGAGACTACTTCCAGCTTAAGGCCGAGAACTACTGATTCTATTAGGGAAGCCTCTTAGCGCATACTGAAGAGGCTACAGTGTGAAAAATGATGTTGATACATCATTTTTCACACAGCGATTTGAGCCGAGCCCAAATCGCCTGATGGCATCGCCGAATCTGATATTCGGCTCGCCACCTCGCACAGAGTGCTCGGAATGAAGGATTTATATGAGGTATAGCAATGGATAATAAAGCAATGTATAAGCTCTCGTACGGCCTCTTTGTATGTACGGCGAAGAGCGGGGATAAGGTAAACGGCTGCATCATCAACACAGCGATGCAGATTGCATCAGAGCCCAATACCATATCGGTAGCCATCAATAAGGCGAATTACACTCACGATATGGTGAAGGAGACGGGTATCTGCAATATATCCGTTATCAGCAAGGATGCGGATTTTGAGTTGTTTAAGCGGTTCGGTTTCCAGTCAGGCAGGGATGTCGATAAGTTTGCGGGTTTTGACGGTTCGTACAAGAGCGCGGATAACGGTCTGCCGATCATAACAGTCGGAACGAATGCGTTTTTCTCGTTAAAAGTAAGGGAGACTGCGGATCTTGGCTCACATACTCTGTTCATATGCGAGCCGACCGCAATGGAAGTACTCTCTGACACATCTTCGTGCACTTATGAGTACTATCAGAGCGATATCAAGCCTAAGCCTGAAGCTGTAGGCACGACACCTAAGGGAGAGACCATCTGGAGATGCCGCATATGCGGTTATGAATGGGTAGGAGAAGAGCTTCCGGATGACTTCATATGTCCGATATGCAAGCATCCCAAGGCGGATTTTGAAAAGATCGTAAGATAAAGAGACAAGACTTACGGGAGTAGCGCTAAAGGTGGCGTTACTCCCGTATTTTGTGGTATACTCTATTAGATATGGGTTCGTTTAACAGGAAGAACAATCTCATACAGACTTACAGCCTGGTACTCATTGATGTTGCGTGCGTACTGGTGTCTTATGTTTGCTCTTTTTATCTGCGATACAGGGGTACGGAACACTTAAGACAGACGGATCTTGTGATCTGCCTTGGACTTACGCTTTTCTGTGTGTTATACGGCGTGCTGCTTGACTGGAACCACTATATATTCAGGCGCGGATATTTTGAGGAACTCGTGGCGGTCATCAAGTATGCGCTCAGCATGACGATATTGCTGGGCTTTACGGTATTCATCCTGCGTCAGGGAGAGGCCTTCTCACGACTGGTGTTCGGCTGGTACGGTATATTCAATATCGTGCTGACCTACATAATGCACACACTTTTTAAGAAGTTCTTAAGTGTGTATTACAAGAAAAGTGCGAGTTCTGAGAAGGTGATGTTAGTCACATATCGTGAGTATGTGGGCGAACTCCTTACAGATGTACGTAAGGATCATGAGTGGAGCTATGAGATCATGGCGATAGCTCTAATGGATGCAACGGTTGATGAAACCGAGAAGGATATAGACGGCATACCGATCGTTGCTAACGGTGCGGGCATTATGGATGGCCTTACGAGTGAGGTCATGGACGCGGCTTTCCTCTATCTTCCGGGAATGGGAAGAGATGCCGTCGAGCGCATAATCAATTATTTCGAGACCATGGGGGTTAAGTGCTATTACAGCGTGGGAGATTTCAGACACAGAGGCTCGATGCAGTCTATCGGCGACTTTGCGGGGCACCTGGTCATCACATATGAGAATCAGGCAACTGACTACAGGAGAAGGGCGATCAAGAGAGTATTTGACGTGATAGGATCTGTTATCGGACTTATACTGACGGCAGTCCTGACTCCTTTTATCGCACTGGCGATCAAACTCAATTCAAGAGGTCCTGTATTCTTTAAGCAGACACGTATCGGCAGGAACGGAAGAAGATTTACGATGTATAAGTTCCGCTCTATGTATACGGATGCTGAGGAGCGCAAGAGTGAACTGCTTATGGACAATGAAGTTGACGGACTGATGTTTAAGATGAAGGATGATCCCAGGATCACGGGCGTCGGAAAGTTCCTTCGTAAGACGAGTCTTGATGAGCTGCCGCAGTTTCTGAATGTGCTTAAGGGCGATATGAGCCTTGTGGGCACCAGACCCCCGACAGAGGATGAGTTTGAGCGTTACAGCCCGCACTACAGGCGAAGGCTCTCGATCACACCGGGGCTTACCGGAATGTGGCAGGTGAGCGGCAGAAGCGATATTCATTCCTTTGATGATGTGGTGGCTCTTGATCTTGAGTATATAGATAACTGGTCATTGTTACTGGATCTTAAGATCCTGCTGCAGACTATAATAGTTGTGTTTACGGGAAGAGGATCAAAGTAGAGGCAGGTTGTAGTGTCTGTGTTAAACAGGCGTCGGATCCTTACACGGAGTACATATACAGATGATAAAACTGGCGGTCATAACCGCGACACGAGCTGAATATGGATTGTTACGTCCCCTGATAGAGGAACTCAGGAACAGAGAGTCGGATGACCTCAGGGTCGAACTAGTCGTTACCGGAACCCATCTGTCAGAAGATTACGGTATGACGGTTGATGAGATCGAAACTGACGGATTCAGGATAGACCATAAGATTGCGATCCCTACGGTATGCAGGACACCGGCTGATATATCGAAGGATCAGGCGGCTGCGCTGATTGAGTTTACCGATCTTTTTGCATCTGAAGGGTACGATGCGATCTATATCTTAGGCGACAGGTATGAGATGTTGATGGTGGCCGTTGCTGCAATGAACACTCAGACGCCGATCTTCCATCTCTGTGGCGGAGATACGACGGAAGGTGCCATAGACGAGGCTATAAGGCATTCGATCACCAAGATGAGTTATCTGCATTTCCCTACGGATGATGACAGCCGCAGGCGTATAATCCAGTTAGGTGAAGCTCCCGACAGGGTATTCAATGTAGGCAATACATCCATAGATAATATGCTTAAGATGGATCTTCTTAATAAGAGAGATGCCTTGTTAAGCATCGATGCCGATAAGTGGAAAAAAGACGGCGACTACTATGCAGAGAGGCTGTCAGCTGCTGCAGAGCCAGCAGCGGATCATATTGACTATGCACTCTGTACATACCATCCTGTGACGCTTGAAGGGGCTGATGTGGACGGTATGATGAATGAATTCTTAGGTGCGATCGGAGAAAGACCCGATATTGAGTTTGTAGTCACCAAATCAAATGCTGATATGGGAGGCAGCAGGATAAACGAGATACTTGATAAGGCCGGGGATGAGATATCCAATCTCCATGTATATCCTTCGCTTGGAGTGCTCAGATATCTGTCTCTTATGAAGCATGCACTCTTTGTTATGGGTAATTCTTCAAGCGGCCTGTATGAAGCTCCTGCGATGCATATACCTACCGTTAATATCGGAGACAGACAAAAGGGGAGACTTAGGTGTGATTCGGTCATAGACTGTTCGCCCGATAAGGAGAGTATACTTACGGCGATCGATAAGGCAGTGAGCCCCGATTTTGCCCGTATATGTGAGAATGTAGTGTCTCCTTTCGGTGACGGTCATGCGGCGGAGAAGATAGCAAAGATAAGTCTGGATGTGTTAAATCAGGGGATCGATCTTAAGAAACGGTTCTATGATATAGACAGGTACAGAGCGGAATAAGAAAAATGGGATATATGACGAATGTGTCATAATGTTAAGCTGATATAAGAGAAGGTTAAGACAGATATGCGGATAGTGATAATCGGACTCGGATCCATGGGTAAGCGCCGGATGCGCCTGCTGCATGAGATCGCGGTAAAAGAGAACAGAGACATCGAATTGTTCGGTATAGACGGTCGTGATGACAGAAGGCAGGAAGCCGTGAAGGTGGCAGAAGAGAACGGATTTGCCATAACAACGGCAGCAGGTCTTGATGAGATATTAAGTGACGGAAGGCAGATCGATGCGGCTGTCATATCGACATCTCCTCTGTCGCATGCGGATATAATAAATGACTGCCTTAAGAGGGGGCTTCATGTATTTACGGAGCTTAATCTCGTTAAGGACAGATATGATGAGAACATGGCGCTTGCCGCAGATAAGGGGCTTAAGCTCTTCTTATCGTCCACGCCTATATACCGTGATGAAATGAGATATATCACTGACAGAGTTCATGGCAGCTCCGATGTCGGCAAGATAAACTATACTTTCCACGTGGGACAGTATCTTCCGGACTGGCATCCGTGGGAGAGTTACAAGGATTTCTTCATAGGCGATAAGAGGACCAACGGATGCAGAGAGATCCTGGCGGTGGAATTGCCGTGGATGGTAAGGGCATTTGGACCGATAGAGTCTGTACAGGTTCAGTCTATGAGACAAACCGGATTGGATATAGATTTTGATGACTGTTATAATGTCATGATCAGACATTCTAATGGTAACATGGGTGTATTTACGGTGGATGTCACGGCCCGGATCGCGATCTGTGACCTCAAGGTCATAGGCGAGCACACATATATTACATGGGATGGTACTCCTGAAGGGCTTGTGGTTTACGATCCCGATACGAAGGAGAAGACTGTTCCGGCTCTCTATGAGAATGTTGAGCACAGGGAAGGCTACAGTCATGTGATAGTCGAGAACATGTATGTAAATGAGCTTAAGGCATTTCTTGACTGGTTATCCGACGGCAAAGAACCGGTATACGGATTTAAGCAGGATGAAGAGATACTGGATCTGATAGATGAGATAGAAGGTATAGGATACAGATATGATCACGATGTGTGATTATTACGGGATGTGTGACGAGAACGGCAGATGTGTCGGTCACCCCGTAAAGGTCACAATGGAATACGGACAGATGCTAAGAAGCCTTGGAGAAGAGATAAGGCTTGTGTGTTCACCCTGTATTGCCGGTGAAGTATCCGGAGGATTGTTCTCGGAGATAGTTAAGCTTCCGTATGATATCTCTATCACGGGTAACGGCATAGGCAAAAGGATCGTTGATAAGATCAAGTTATTTAGGAATCTTAGGCCCGCACTCAGATTGGGGGGAACGATATTCTTCTATCAGGTGGATTTTTTCTTTTTCCTGTATCTGCATCTTTTCTATCGTAAGAACTCTGACAGAAAGCTCGTGATCCTTATATATCATCAGGACTTCACGGGCGGAAGGTTCGCCCCGATCCTTGCTCGTATCTATAAGAAGGCTTTACGTAAGATCGACGGTGTGATATATACTCAGAAGGGTGCAGTCGTTCCTCATGCTAATGCTGCCTGGATGCCTGATTTTATCTATAGCGAAGATGAATATGGCAAATACCGTAACGCGTTCAAGATCAATCGTGTAGTCTGCCTCGGTACGATGAACAGATATAAGCAGATAGAAGAGCTTATCGAGGTATGGCGCAGGTTGGAGAAGGTCAATTGTACAGCTGATATCATAAGAGAGGATCGAACTGACAGTGATGACGGAGGTTTCAGATTCGTTCCTGAACTTATGATTGCCGGCAGATTCGATACCAAGGAACGATATGAAGCGATAGTTTTCGATCTTCCTAAGAATGTGACGGTTCGTAATGAACTGTTAAGTCGGGAAGAATATATGTCACTCCTGTCAGGATCGACATACAGTATCCTGCCCTATGATATGGAGCAATATAAGAACAGGACCTCCGGTGTGTTGCTTGAGAGCATCTACTGCGGTGTGATCCCTATAGCACCGAAGGAGCTTCTTGCACAGAACGGTCTTCCAGGCCTGGGATATGAGGATATAAACGATCTGGCAGGCATGATGGAAAAAACAGAAATCTGCGATACAGCAGAGTATGATCGTATATATGAAGAATACGGTATGGATCATGCAATGGAGATTCTGAACAGGATGTTATGCCGGGCATAAGATCCGGCGAATGAAGATATAAGGACAGGCAAGTAATGAGAACATTGATACTTATTCCTGCATACAACGAAGCCGAGAGCATAGAAAAGGTAGTGGATAATATCGTCACGAATTATCCGCAGTATGACTATGTCGTAGTCAATGACGGCTCGACCGATGCAACACGCAAGGTATGCAAGGAGCGTGGATATAACCTTTTAGACCTGCCGGTTAATCTGGGTCTTGCAGGAGCTATCAAAAGCGGAATGAAATATGCCAATTTCTGTCAGTATGACCGTGTTGTTCAGATCGACGGAGACGGGCAGCATGATCCGCGGTATATAGAAGATATGCTTAAGGCTATGGATGATACGGGTTCTGACATAGTCATAGGTTCGAGATTTGTTTCTAAGAAAAAGAATGTTAGCATGCGTATGTTCGGAAACAATCTGATCGAATTCCTGATCCTTATAACGACAGGGAAGAAGATCTCGGATCCTACGAGCGGAATGAGGCTCTTTAACAAGAGCATGATCAAGAAATTCGGATATAAGACCAACTACGGTCCGGAGCCGGATACTCTGGCATATCTTATCAACAGCGGAGTCAAGGTCACCGAAGTTCAGGTTGAGATGAAGGAGAGGGAACACGGAACGAGTTATCTGTCGGTTCCCAGATCTGTTCTTTACATGATGCATATGGTATACGGAATAGTTATCTTTCAGTGGTTCAGGAGAAAGGAAAAATAATATATGTCTATCGGATTGAGGATAATTCTTTTGATAGTTGCACTGCTCTCCGGAGCATTCATCGTATACAGGATAAGGCGTTCCAAAGTAAGGCTGCAGGACACCTTGTTCTGGGTATTTACGACAGTAGTGCTTGCCCTGATGGGTATTTTTCCGCAGATATCGTTTACTGCGGCCAGGCTTCTGGGTATCCAGGCACCGGTTAACTTCGTATATCTTTCGATGATAGCTCTTCTGTTTGAGAAGCTACTTACACTGTCCATACAGCATTCCAAATTAAAGGAAGACTATGTGGAACTTGCAGCTGAACTCGCCCTTCGATGCAAGGATCTTGAAGAGCAGATAGATAAGCTTAAACAGGATAAAGAATGACCGGAGACAGGAAGAGGTAATATGTCTGATATATTGAATTTACTATATGAAACCGTATCCCGATTCCCCGACAGCCTGTCCTTCTGTGATGAGAAGGAGACTCATACATGGAAGGATACGGATGACATATCTGACAGGATCGCCATGGAGCTTATTAAGGAAGGGCTTAAGAAAAAGTCCGTTCTTCTGCTTTTTGACAGAGAAGCGCGCTGCCCCGTATCGATGATGGGTGTGCTTAAGTCAGGTAATTACTACGTGGTTCTTGATTGTCATCAGCCGGTAGACAGGATGAAGGAGATAGTTCTTCAGCTTGGTTCTAAAATGGTGATCACGGACGAGGAGCATATAGAGACAGCTAAAGAGATAGCAGATAAGCAGATCATATGGGAAGAAGTATCGGATGGTGCAGGGATTGCCACAGCTGAAGAAGACAGAAATCTTCTTGCAGATGTAAAAGACACTATTGTCGATACGGATCTTGCATATATTTTGTTTACTTCAGGTTCAACAGGTACGCCTAAAGGTGTTGCCATCACTCACAGGAATGTGGTTGAATACAGTAAGTGGTTTGTTGATACTTTTAAGCTTGGCAATAAGGATATCTGCGGAGGTCAGACCCCTTTCTACTTCTCGATGTCAGTATCGGATATATATGGTTGTTTAAGGTCAGGGGCGTGTCTTCAGACCATACCCAAGAGACTGTTCTCTTTTCCTGTGGAACTACTCGAGTATCTGTGTGATAAAAAAGTGAATTCGATATACTGGGTCCCGGCGGCAATGAGCATAATAGCCAACTGGAAGGCGCTTCAGTACTCAAAGCCTAAGCTTAACAGGATCCTCTTTGCGGGAGAGAATATGCCCTGCTCTAAGCTTAATTACTGGATGGATAATTATCCTGATGCGGTATTTGCCAATCTCTTCGGACCTACCGAGACTACGGATATCTGTGTCTATTATGTTGTGAACAGAAGGTTTGAGGATACGGATATACTTCCAATAGGACGTCCCTGTCATAACTGCGGTATCCTTATATTGGATGAAGACGGTAATGAGGTTCCATACGGAGAAGAGGGTGAACTCTATGCTTATGGAAGCTTCTTATCTCCCGGATACTATAATGATCCGGATAAGACTGCTGAGCGCTTTGTTCAGAATCCGCTTAATAAGGCTCTTCCTGAGATCCTTTACAAGACGGGAGATATAGTTAAGTATAATGACAGAGGTGAACTGTTATTTACGGGACGTAAGGATCATCAGATCAAGCATCTGGGGTACAGGATAGAACTGGGTGAGATAGAAGCCGCGGCAGCAGGCACGGAAGGAATGGGTGAGTGCGCGGCTCTCTACGATGAGTCTAAGGATAAGATAGTACTCATATTTGCAGGTAATACGAAGGAAGATAAGATAATGGAATACATCGGAGGCAAGCTCCCCGATTACATGATGCCTGCGTCATATTTAAAACTTCCGGTGATGCCTCATAATGCCAACGGCAAGATCGACAGGAAAGCTCTTAAGGCTGAACTGAATAAATGATCGATCATTGTTGATATATACATTTGTTTGAAAGGAGAAATGTCTGAAGACATTGTGCTGTAATGATAACAGAAGATAAGATCGTGGAACTTATAAATGAATTAAAACCGGGAAAGGAGATCACGGCGGATACGGAACTCATCGCATCAGGCATTCTGGAATCCATGGATATCATGATGCTTGCTGCTAAGCTTAACGAGGAATTCGATGTGACCATCAGTCCGCTTGATCTTAAAGAAGAGAATTTTAGATCTGTAACTTCAATTAAGGCTATGCTTGAAGATATAGCAGACAGATTCTGAGAGTTGGCGTAATATGTCCTTTTTTACCCCCGTATTTCTGATATTCATATTGACAGGGTTGATACTCTACTACATTGCCCCGGCAAGATGCAAATGGTGCATCCTGCTGGGTCTTAGTATATTCTTCTACTGCTACGGCGGTATCGGTCCCGTATTGTATCTGCTCATAACATGTGCATCCGTATGGCTTGCCACATGCTATATGGACAATGATCGTAAGAAGGTAAAAGAACGGATCACCG
>CAMNDJ010000062.1 GCA_946535225.1 uncultured Lachnospiraceae bacterium | reverse complement strand
TCCGTAAATGCCACAAAGGCCCTGAGATAAGTCTGCAGCGGGATCTCGGCATATGTCGTAAGCGTGGCCGTATCCAGGATCCTTAATACACCGTCCTTGCAGCACAGTGCTACATATTTATCATCATTGCTGATAGCAAGGTATTGCTCGCTTATGCTGCCCGAGATCGCTCTGTATTTATCATCCGATATCTCTGTCTGTTCACCGGTAGATGTGTCAAATATATACAGATTATCACTGCCCTGCATCACATAGATCCTGCTTCCGTCACTTGATGCGATCACCCTGTCTATACCGCCCTCTTCCGAGCCGCATTTACAGATCTTCTCCTTCTTCTCCAGATCAACTGCAAGTACCTCGTTCAAGCTGTAGAATACTGCCTTGCTTCCGTCAGGAGTTATATACGTATCAAAATTATATCTGTCAAAATCGTAATCTATGAGCTTTATCTGTTCTTTCTTCTTCTCATTGGGATAGATCACCCACAGACCTTCCTTATCTGCCGCATAGGCCTTATCAGCAAAGGCTTTGAAATATGTTATGAAGTTCTCGCCTTCAAATGTATACAGATCCTTGCCTTCTGTATCCCTGAATATATATGTCTGATAATCGCTCTCCGGCGTCACTACAAAGTACTGACCGTCGGACGATGTAGTCTTAGGAGTGAAATCCTCATACTTTGCAAGATCCTGTATATCCGGAGCGTAATGCCAGCCTACGACATACAGATCAGGCGATGAAAACGATGTATATGCCATTCCTGCTTCTAAGACCACCCATTCTCTTATTGACTCATCCGTCTTAAAAGAGTAATCAGACAGAATGCGTCCTTCTCTGAAATCGATGATATCTATGTTGCCCTGCTTATATCCGACTCTTCCCATCGAATTATCCAAAAATACTGCCAATGCGGTCGCATCTCCCGGGAGACTGAGCGATGACACAAGGTTACCGGTCTTCTCATCAAAAGTCAAAGCTTTGGCTTCACATGTGACAATGATGTCATTGTACTCCACGTCATCTTCCGTGTATGAATGAGCCTTGACTATGACGCAGAAGCTCATCATATCCCTTGCCTGTATATCAAGATCCCTTGACCAGATGATATTTCCGTCAGGAGAGATCAGGTCTATCGCTGCATGATCAAGGCCCTCCCCCAGCAGGTTATTATTTGAGCTTATAGCGACTATATTACCGTTTTCGGTAATAGTCTCATCAAGGTAATACGCTTCAGAGAGTCTGACATCCGTGATCTTTTCGTTTTCCAGATCATACATGGATATGTAAGTTCTTTCCACTTCCGAACTGTAGTGAGGCGCTATAAAGAGCTTATTGTCCTTATAATACTTGCCATAGTTGATATAAGCGCACCCGGTATCATCCGGAAATTCATTCTCTACAGACCCGTCCTTTGAATTAAGTACATACAGACAGTCAGCGCAGGTAACGATGACCTTACCCGTATCCGCACAGGCCTCACATTCTCTTATATCCGTGAATCTCTTATTATATATGATCTTACCGTTATAATCATACTTGACAAGTTCCGTCTCCGTGGCTACAAAGACACCCGTGTCATCGGCATCCGCGCACTCAACATTGACATATCTGTTATCATCGTCAACAGCCGGATCGATACTGAGATCAAGCGACCAGTCCTTCGTATTCCATACATACACCTTATTACCGGAATCTCTGGTGATCACTCTCTTCCTGTCTTCAGTAGAGTAAATGTCATATATAGTAAGATCATGCGTAAGCGTCCTGTCATATGTCATGAAATTGCCTTCATCATATGCATACACGGCCCTCGAAAGCGCATACTCCGCATCCGCTACATACGGTCTGTCATTACCTTCCGACGGAAGTCCCTGCATGGCTACGAGCGCAGCATCCTGTCTGTTGCCTTCTCTTAAAAGCATAAGCGACTCTTCCGCAAAGAATCTCGACTGATTCTCCTGCTTGCCGGTATACTGCACCGTTATCTCTTCAGCGAGCCTTGTCTTCTCATCAGCAAGAGCTGCCTTTTCATTGGCAAGCTGCGTCATCTTCTTAGCCACATTGGCGTTATATATACCGAAGGCCGTGCCTGCTATGGCTACGACTGCTGCGATAGATGACACTATCGCCACAAGTCTTCTTACGCGTCTTTCTCTGTCACGTTGACGAAGATCATCATAAGTACAGCCTATGACCGGAGCCGCAAGACGCAGGATCTCCGTCTTAAACTTGGCATTTCTCTCTTTTCTGTCTGCGCCCCTTACATCAGCAGCAAGAGGTTCGACGGGATTGCCGTTCTCATCCGTAAGAAGCTGCGGCGGAAAACTCTCATCCGGCTCACCCTCAATAAGGACAGCAAGCACATGATTCCTGTCATGCATCTCTATGAAAGTCTCTATCTCTTTGCATACCCAGTAGGAACCGGGCGTTCTGGGCGAACAGATGACTATGAGGTATTCCGAACCTTCAAGAGCCGTAGAGATATTGTCATCAAGGTCACTTCCGATCGGTAACTCCTCCTGATCCCTGAACACTCTCCCGACCTTCTTCTTGCCGGTCTTTTTCTGTACCGAACCCGGAATATGATAGGTCTCAAGTCCCGTATGGACCTTCTTGGCTATCTCCATATCCAGTTCTGAATGTCTGTAACTGATAAATGCAGCGTATCTCATTTGCTCCGTTCCTTTACTTTATTTCTGTATCTTCCGTGATCTCCGTAACTACCCTATTCTACAACATATATCCCCCGTTATTACAGGATCAGATCATCCAATACGGATGCACTGTGCATCGTACCCTGTGCCTTACTGATAAGAAGGGCCCTGGCCTGCACCCTCGAAGGTCCCAGGTCATCTATCATCTTAAGGATCGTATCTCTGTCCGGTCTTACCACCGACAGATAGATCTCATAATAGTCAACATCTCCCTCACAGTCTTCCTTAAGCGCCGTCCACGCATATTCCCTGTCACACCCGAAAGACCTGCTCCTTATATACTCTTCTATCTTACCTCTTATCTGCGGACTTAAGTATTCATCATGCAGAAGCCTTAAAAAACACAGATAGCTCTTATTCTTGGCTATCAGCTTTACATGATTCTCCGTTGGCCCCGACATCTCACCGTCCACCATTGCGACACCGTCATAAGAAATATCTTCTTCTCCGCTCACCGCAGTACTGATGGAATTCTCGGCATCATCCGCCTTAAGAAGCGACATCAGGCTTATATCCCATTTATCATACCAGAATTCCTGCCCGATATCCTCGGCTCTTAACAGATGCTCGCTTTTCATGCGACCTACACCGGCTGCAAGCAATACTGATGTCGATATATCCGTTCCGGCAAAAGTGACCGCATTTAGTCTGTCGCAAGCGTCAAACACTCCCCGTCCGAACAAACGCCCATCCGCTCCTGTACCGATAGAAAAGTCCGTTAGATTGATACAATTGGAAAAGCACCAGTCGCCTATGCTTACGATACTTGCAGGCAGGAATACTTTCTTAAGCGATCTGCAGCTAAAGAACACTTTTTTATCAATACCCGTGATCCTGTTATCCGAAGAGATATCAAGGATCGCACCGTCTCCCTCATAGCCCGTGATCCTAAGATCGGACTCGGAGCCCTCACATTTCAATATGAATCCGCCTGTCTCTATATCCATAGACCTTATCTGCTTCCTTATATATCAAAAAAGATCATGAGCTTATCCTAGAGGATATTAAGGATCTCTTTTCTTAAGCTTTCTTTTCTGTCATCCACCATAAGAAGTGCATTATACTTCTCATACGACTCAGAACCGAAGCTTGCAAAGAATTCCGCACTCTTTGCTCCAAGTGTAAGTTCCGTCACAAGCAGCAGCATCTCATTGGATTCTTCTCCGAAGACCTGTGCTACAGATGAAAAGAGATTGTCTATCCTTGACTGCTTGTCGGCAACACAGTTCTTAAGTGCAGCGATCCTGCCGTTATAGTATTCCTTCACGCCGTCTGCACCGTTTGAATTATCCGCTATATCCTTATATAACGCAATAAGTCTCTTGGCTTTCTTCTTATCCTTTGAGGTGAGCGATCCTGCTCTCGATCTGTCCGTAATGAACTTTTCTTTTGCTGACACAAGTGTCATGATGAACGTATCCGGATCCTTCTCATCACCGGATGTTATCCTTGCGATACCGGGTCTGGCATCCTTAAGCGTATCAGCCTCATCCATTACATCATTTATCTCTGATTTGATCATATCCGAAAGAAGACCGATAAGAGCAAGCCTCTCATCGATAGCCGATCCCGCGATCTCCATAGCGATCTTTTCATCCGTGTTGCCTTCAAAGAAAGCTTCTATATCGTACTCTCTCTTATACTTATTGTACAGATCATAGAATGCCGCGAACTCTTTTACTACAGTATCGTTCTTGATATACTGGCCGATCAGGCTCTCCGTGACTTTCCTGTCTGATTCCTCATAGAGGCGGATCATATCGGAGAGGTCTTCCCAGCCTCTGGCAGTCACATAGTTTTTGCCGAATGCCGTTGTCTCTACACCGTAAAAATACTCCTTATTGACATCGATAAATCCCAGTATGGCTCCGTGCACTCCGGCATCGGACGCGTACTTCTTCCAGGCCGGATAATCGGCTTCGACTTCTATGACCTTGAGCCTGTCTAATGTCACAACATCGAATTCTCTTACGGCCTTATTGAATTCAGGAGGATTACCTGCCGTGACTATGACCCAGCCCTCGGGGACGGTATGTTTGCCGAACACCTTGTACTGCAGGAACTGAAGCATAGAAGGATAGAGAGTCTCCGATACGCAGTTGATCTCATCAAGGAAGAGTATCCCCTCCTTAACTCCGCTCTCTTCCATCGTGTCATATATGGATGCGATTATCTCACTCATCGTATATTCAGACACACTGTACGTGGTCCCTCCGTAGTCCTTCTCTTTGATAAAAGGAAGACCGAGGGCCGACTGCCTCGTATGATGCGTCATCGAATAACTGACAAGCGCGATCCCAAGCTCGGATGCTATCTGACTCATGATCGCGGTCTTACCTATACCGGGGGCACCGAGCAAAAATACGGGACGCTGCCTCACTACCGGGATCTTATAGTCTCCGAACTCATCCTTCTTAAGATAGAGTTCCACCGTATCCTTGATATAATCCTTGGCTTTGGCTATGTTCATAACTTACCTTTCTATTCCTCCTGCTTAAGAACCACCTGTATTGCCCACGGCGGTACCGGCATCCTGAATTCATCGTCTCTGTCGAATACGAACATCGTATCATAATCCGGAACACTCTCGGGATAAATTCCATATCCGTCGGTAAAATATATAAGTCCCTTAAGATTCTTTATCTTATCTTCGCGCCGCAGATCCTCAACATAAGCAAATACCGGTCTGTAATCAGTCGCCCCGAAGCCCTTTACGGTAAAGTTCTTAGCCGCTTTCTTAAGGTCACTCTTTTTTTCTATAACAGTATCATCTGTGATGCGCGCATCACACTGCACTATATGGACATTGAGCTTCTCTGACAGCGATACGGACTTGGATAAGATGTCATATGTCCTGTTAAGAAAGCCTTCGACCCTGTCGCCTCTGACCGATGCTGACGTATCGACAGCTATCACAAAATCTCTTATTCGCTTCTCCTCGGCATATTCTAACGGCTCTATAAGCGGCATATTGCCGTATCTGTTAAGACCATAGGTATAATATATATAGTCAAACTCATCGGGATTAACCCGTATCTCTTCGCTCATCACGGCGAATCTGGCAAGGATCGAATCATAATCATACTGCCTCTTTGTGCTCTCCTTAAGATGTGCAAGAAGAGTCTCAGCTCCCGTGATATCCTTGGAAAATGACTTAAGATCGGCCTTGACGCGTTCCGCGATCTTCTCCCAGTCCTCTTTTGTTATTATCTCCCCGGGTTCTTCCTTATATGTCACGCGCGCCCTGTGTCTGTCAAATGCAAAAAGCGCAGCATACTTTTTTTCCGAATCTCCCGATATCCCGCCAACCATGAATTCACGATAGAGTGCATCGGCCGACAGGCTAGGAACCCATTTGGCCAGACGCGCGAGGATTATCTTCTCTTCTGAATCACGTATGAGTGAAGCCTCCGGGATCTCCATACCAAGGATGATGTTCTCTACTGCTATGTCGGATGCGATGTTCCAGTACTTCTCATTCTCCTTGTCATACCTGTACGGATGCTTAAGTATCCCGTGTAATATAACATGGAGAAAGAGACGCAATACAAATGCCGGCTCCTCTTTATAATCATTAAGAAGTACATAGGGATCGTAGGATAGCGAAGTTCCGTCCCAGACATAACCCCTCTGCCCCACATTACACTTGGGCACGATATGAGCCAGGGCGGTATCAAAGAATCTGAGTCTGACCGTTATAGTGTCCGTCGCAAGTCTTATGACTCTCTCAGCATATTGAATGATCGTTGCCTCATCGCTTCTCATATGTCTTGTCAAAAATGCTGCTCGCTATGACATAAGTGTCCGTAAGATCATCCGCTCTTACCGCAAGATAATCTCCTTCCACTCCGAGATAGTACTTATCCGGATCCCAGGTCGTGAATACCTTGACTCTGTGATCGAGCTTCTTGGCATATATTCCGGCTCCGCCTATCGCTATGCAGCTGTCGGCAAAAGGAAGGAGACTGATACGCTCGCCCGTCGATGTATTGGTGACCTTGGGCGAATATTCTCCGGGATAAACATACTTCTCATCAGTCAGTCTGTAGCTTGCATTGAACTTATCCTTGCTCGTAGGATATATCTCTCCGTCAACACCGATTATTATGACAAATGTGTCATTGATCTCTACATCGACATCGCCTTCAAGAGTTCTTATCATTATCTTAGTGCCTTCGGGAGCGAGTTTGCCCGCATCCACGAAACCAACCATGACCTCACTCTTAACATAGTGATCATATTCAGATATATCTACTTCTTTCTCGCCGGCATAAATGATCTCCGTATCATCGAAGTATCTATTCATTCTCTCATCGAGGAATCGCCTCAGAGTCTCGCTGTCATAAGATATTCCTGAACGCACTAAAATATCCTTTTTGAGCAATCCGCCTGCCTTTACGACATGACCGCCACCGCCGCCGAACCCGCTCGTGATAAAGGATGCCAGTTCACTTGCCTTAACCTCTTTGATACAGCTTCTGACAGATATCTTGATGCCGAAATCAAGCAGGCTGTACACCAGACAGCAGTTGACACTGTCCACTTCAAGAAGCATGTCGCTGATGATACCTAAGATATTGGGATCACAGGGCATGGCTTCCACAAGCGCATAACTCTTATCTTCATTATAGTGGGCATGCTTAAGTGCATCTCCCGCTATCACAAGTTCTTCTCTTGATATATTGGAGTTCTTAAAAAGAATGATATCCGTCTGCCTGGGTCTTGCGAAATCACGTAAGTCCTTGTCGGAAGGATGCGATACTTCGGCAAACCCGCCGGTATCAGTCATGAGGCCGTAATACAGAGCCGTGGCAAGATCCGTGTCCTCATTGATATCAATACCTTCCTGAGAAAGAAGCTCATACATCACAGTCGCACATGAGCCGTAATTACTCCTTACCTCCGACAGCTGCGGTAAAGGTCCCGATACCTGATGGTGATCTATCACTGCAATATTGTCAGCCTCGAACTTAGTCACATTGCTCTCACCGTACTGACAATCCACGGTTATAAGAAGCCCCGGCTTATCAAGTTCAGTCACGTACTCGGCTTCGATACCAAGATTCTCCTTCATCAATACCAGGTTACTCTTGCTTACGGGAGCTCTGCCTCCGTATATGAATCTGGTCTTCTTGCCCTGTTTATCCAGATACCATTTAAGCGCATATCCGCTCCCCAGTGCATCAGCATCCGGATTGTCATGACACTGAATGACTATGTCATCATACTTATCAAAATCTCTCAAACTTAAAGCCATTCTGATTCTCCCTGTCCCTCAAAAACCTTCGATGTTCTTCTATTCCGTCATATGCTTAAGTCCCTGTAACTCTCCGGACTTATCCTGCATATCTTCAATATATCCACTGCACTTAACCTGATCGGCATATTCTGACTTGAAGTGATGTCCATCCAAGAACATATACTCCGGATACAATGTGATACTGTCAAAGTATTTCTCAAAAAGATGACTTAACTCTGTTCCCTCCGTCGCCTCTTTTAACCTATTTATCCTGTCGGCATTTTCCGAACTGTCGCATACGGGCGGCGAAAGCAGATGCAATGTCACATTCTTCTCCCTGCAGATGTCGTACAGGTCGTTTAGATAGTATGCAGCCTCATCTGATATTATATCATCAATATCCGCTTCTTTTGCATGTTTCTGAAAGTAATACAAACATATCTTATTGTTGATCGACGATCCGTCAACAAACCTGATCACATTCTTATTAAGAAACAGGCTCCCGTAGCGTTTCTTCATCCCCGTCAGAGTATCATTCGACAGATAATTCAAAGTCTCTGCCCTTCCGAACGGCTCTATCAGATAAGAATAACTCTGAGGAGAATCGTATCTTCCGGCAAAGCTTACAGGAAGCAGTATAAGATACACATCCGTGGCTTTCGGATGACTCTCCAAAAAGAGCCTTGCAAGGATATACTGTCCGTCGAGAGTAACCGCCATATTGGTCCCTAAGATCAGATAATCCTCATTCTGATCCGCAAATTCAGAGAACACCTGACTGCAGACGGAATCCCCGAGTACAGCCCGGGTATGAGAACTCGCCGTCTGAGCCGTCCTTATGGCCGGCGACACCTGCGCTGATCCCACATGCCTGTAGTTCTGAGACATGCAGACACGGCTTAATAGAGCATCCCCCCTGTCGGTAAAAGATGCCAGATCGATCAAAGCCAGAATGATCAAAAGCGGTATTAAGAACAGTATTGTCTTACCTATAGTCTTCTTCATTTCTTTACTCAGAATGCTGCATATATGAATCCGGCCGTTTCTCCGGTTCCGTACATTTGGACTGCCGCGATCACTATCCAGATGATCATAATATAACTTACGCACCATCTTAACAGACGAGATGCTGCGATGAACTTATCTCCTGTGACCGTCCCTGTCTCCTGCAATATTTCGAATACTATCACTATTGCAAGCGCTATAAGAACCCCAAACACCTGTATATTCCCAAGTCCCAGATCGAATATCGCTCCGTCGGCAAGTGACTTAAATCCGG
>CAMNDJ010000061.1 GCA_946535225.1 uncultured Lachnospiraceae bacterium | reverse complement strand
AATCTGTTATCATTATCTGTACCGGATGAACGGGATAACACAAATGTACTATTCGAATTCTATCGTCGAAGCAGGTTTGCTGCTCAGATCGAAAAGTACTCTGTTAACGCCCCTCACTTCGCCAATTATACGGCTCATGACCTTCTGAAGCACATCCCAGGGAATAGGTGCAGCCTCAGCTGTCATGAAGTCTATGGTCTTGACTGCGCGAAGTGCGATGGCATAATCATAGGTCCTCTCATCACCCATTACGCCAACGGAACGCATATTGGTGATCGCAGCAAAATACTGATCGGGCATCCACGAAGGATTCATGTTCATTGCATAGTTGAAGCGTTCGTCTGTAGACATAACAGAACTGTCGCTCCTTCCCGTATCCTTAATGTTCTCCTTCTTCCATTCTTCTGCAGCCTTAGCTATCTCTTCACGATAGATGGCATCAGCATCCTGAACGATGCGTACCTTATCGGCCGTTACTTCACCGATTATGCGTACGCCGAGTCCCGGCCCCGGGAAAGGCTGGCGAAATACTAAGTTCTCCGGCAATCCGAGTTCAAGACCGACCTTGCGAACCTCATCCTTGAACAGGTCGCGCAACGGCTCTATTATCTCTTTAAAATCGACATGATCCGGCAATCCGCCGACATTGTGGTGTGACTTGATGACTGCGGATTCTCCGCCGAGTCCCGACTCTACCACGTCAGGATATATCGTTCCCTGTGCAAGGAACTCAACTGTTCCTATCTTATGTGCTTCTTCTTCGAATATCCTTATGAACTCCTCGCCTATTATCTTACGCTTCTTCTCGGGCTCACTGATCCCTGAAAGCTTCTCATAATATCTGTCTGCCGCATTGACCCTTACAAAATTAAGATCAAAATCACCCGAAGGCCCAAATACAGCCTCAACTTCATCGCCTTCATTCTTACGCATAAGACCGTGGTCGACAAATACGCATGTAAGCTGAGGACCTATGGCCTTGGACAGAAGCGCCGCCGCAACAGATGAATCCACACCGCCCGACAGTGCAAGCAGCACTCTTCCGCTACCCACCTTCTGTCTGATGCTCTTGATCGAATTCTCAACAAAAGAATCCATGCGCCAGGTTCCGGCACAGTGACATATATTCTTAACGAAATTATTGAGTATCTTAGTCCCCTCAACCGTGTGCAGAACTTCTGGATGGAACTGTATGGAATAGAGACCTCTGCTCTTATCCTGAGTCGCCGCTACGGGACATCCGTCCGTATGAGCCACGATCTCAAATCCCGGGGCTGCCTTACTTATATAATCAAAATGACTCATCCAGCAGGTCGTGACAACTTCCGAAGAATGCTCGGCCGTAGGATCGTGATCGTCATGTCCGGTGATCCCGGTAAAAAGAGGGCTTGTTGTATCAACATATACCTCTGTCTTACCGTACTCTCTTACAGAGGCTCTCTCTACCTTGCCGCCCAGGAGATGATTCATGAGCTGTGCACCGTAACACAGTCCGAGTACCGGTATTCCCAGATCAAACAAATCAGGAGAACATGTAGCTGCTCCACTCTCGTAACAGCTGCTCGGTCCTCCTGTAAGTATGATACCCTTAGGTGCCATCTGCTTTATCTTGTCAATATCGGTCTTGTATGATGTGATCTCGCAGTATACATTGCATTCTCTGACGCGTCTGGCGATCAGCTGATTATACTGGCCTCCGAAATCAATAACGAGCACCATTTCTTTTGAATCCATTGTCTCTCCTTCTCATGACAGATAACGGTCATTATATGACACACGTGTCAGTCAACGATCCTTCTGACCGCAAGTATCTCCTTGTATGTAGCATATCCGTACTTGATCCCGGTACTGGGAGTCGAAGCATGAACTATCTGTCCGTTACCTATATATATAGCCACGTGTCCGGCATAGCATATGATATCTCCGGGCTGTGCTTCAGAATAATTCACTCCTCTGCCTGCACTCCTCTGCCCCGTGGAATTACGGGGAAGACTGTATCCGAATGCCTGATAGACCGCATATGTAAATCCCGAGCAGTCGCAGCCTTCCGTAAGCGAAGTTCCGCCGGATACGTAAGGATTACCGACATATCTGCAGGCATAAGAAGCGATCTCCTTGCCCGAACCGCTTCCGCCCGAGCTGCTTATTACTGATGCGGAATCAACGTTATATGCGCTTCCTTTCTTGCCTGATGAAGAAGACTTGGATGATGATCCTGCCGCCGCTTTCTCCGCCGCAGCCTTCCTGGCCGCCTCTTCAGCCTCCAGCTTCCTGATCTCGCTGTTCTGCTGTTTGATCTTGGCCTTATATGCCGCCGCGTCCTGTTTGGCCTTGCTTATCGCAGTCTCATAATTGGCTTCCTCTGCCTTCTTCTGCTCCATCATCTCATCCAAAGCAGCCTTTTCTTCAGCCAGCTCATTAAGACTTACCTGAAGTTCTTCTTCCTCTTCCTCAAGTTCCGCCTCTTCCTCTTCGAGAGTTGCCTTGGCTTCTGCTACTGCCTGCTTGGCTTCCTGATATTTGATGAGCATCTTCCTGTCATATTCGTAGAGTTTCTCAACATACTCCGTCTTATTGACCAGATCCGACAGACTCTTGGCCTCAACAAGAAGCTGTACATAAGTATAATCTCCGCGCTCATACATGAAACGTATGCGCTTCTTCATCGCTTCATACTGAGCTTCTTCAGTAGCCTTAGCTTCTTCATACTCAGCCGTCTTGACCGCGATCTCGTCCTTCTTATCACTTATGCGGACCTTGATATCCTCTATCTCATCCTCTAAGATGCTGACCGATGTCATCACCTCAACGAGTTCATCATCTATAGCCGCGATCTCTGCCGTGATACCTTTCTTCTGTTCCGTCAGGGAACTGATATTGCTGTTGGCCTCATCAAGCTGTTTCTGAGTCTCCTTCTGCTGTTCCTTAAGCTCTGCGATGGTTGCCCCATGCGCGCTCATGGGAATACTCATTATCAGTATTAAGCTAAGTACTGTCCGAAGGACTCTCTTTTTCACGAAAAAACGACCGCCTCTTACTCGTTCTTACTCCAAGTCTTGACCCTGCCCGGGCGAACACCCGGGACCGAAAGCATCTATACAGATCGCACTCGTCTGCATTACCGGGATCTATCTAATTCCCTACAGTTCGCAGTTGCCTACGGTACGGGGGAAAGGAATGACGTCACGGATATTGCCCATGCCCGTTAAGTACATGATGCATCTTTCGAATCCCAGACCGAAACCTGCATGTCTCACCGAACCGTACTTACGAAGGTCAGAATAGAACTCATACTCCTCAGCCTTAAGTCCGCATTCTTCCATTCTCTTAAGCAGAAGATCATAATCATCCTCTCTCTGTGAACCGCCGATGATCTCACCGATGCCGGGCACTAAGCAGTCGCAGGCTGCCACTGTCTTGCCGTCATCATTGAGCTTCATGTAGAAGGCCTTGATCTCCTTGGGATAATCCGTTACGAACACAGGTCTTCCGAATTCCTTCTCCGTTAAATATCTCTCATGTTCCGTCTGAAGATCACATCCCCAGTAAACCTTATAATCAAATTCATCATTGTGCTTCTCAAGGATCTTGATCGCATCGGTATATGTCACATGACCGAACTCGGATGTTGCAACATGCTTCAGTCTCTCGATAAGTCCCTTGTCCACGAAGTTATTAAAGAAGTTCATCTCCTCGGGACAATGCTCAAGCACATAATTGATGACATATTTGAGCATGCTCTCAGCCAGTATCATGTCATCCTTAAGATCTGCGAAGCATATCTCGGGCTCTATCATCCAGAACTCGGCAGCATGACGCGTGGTATTGGAATTCTCTGCACGGAATGTGGGTCCGAATGTATACACGTTTTTGAACGCAAATGCATAGGTCTCGACATTTAACTGTCCGCTCACGGTAAGATTGGTCTGCTTGCCGTAGAAATCCTTGGAATAATCAACCGAACCGTCCTCTGTACGGGGGATGTCATTTAGATCCATTGTCGTAACCTGGAACATCTCGCCTGCGCCCTCGCAATCACTTCCCGTGATGATCGGTGTATGAACATATACGAAATCTCTCTCCTGGAAGAACTTGTGTATCGCATAAGCAGCTACGGAACGAACTCTGAACACTGCTTCGAAGGTGTTCGTCCTGGCCCTCAAATGTGTTATGGTCCTTAAGTATTCAAATGTGTGTCTTTTTTTCTGTAAGGGATAATCCGCAGTCGACTCACCCTCAATGATGATCTCCTCAGCCTGCATCTCGAAGGGCTGCTTGGCATCGGGAGTGGCTACGATCGTACCCTTAGCGATGACTGCAGCTCCGACATTGAGCTTACAGATCGCATCGAAATTTGGAAGCTTGTCCGCATACACGATCTGAAGCGTCTCAAAGAAAGTTCCGTCATTAACGACTAAGAACCCGAAACTCTTCGAATCTCTGTTGCCGCGAAGCCAACCGCCTACGGTGATCTCCTTGTCTATGTACTTGTCCTTATCCCTGTACAGGTCTCTGATATTAACCAAATCCATGTTATTCTCCATTCCTTAACTTCTGTTATCGCTTAACTGCCATCACGTCTGTCACTGTCCTGCCTCTTCGCTGCCACCGCCTGATGCCGCATTACTTCCCGTCTCAGTGATCGTAGCCGTCTCTAAGAGTTTGTCCACGACCTTCATCTGAAGCAGGTAATTCCTGTAATCTTCAGCATTGATGGCGGCCTTGAATTCATCTGCCGTCTCATATCCGTAATCGGATGCATCCGTTGCTATCTGCTGTTCGAACTCTTCATCCGAGAGGCTGATCTTCTCTTCCTTGGCCACCTTGGCACAGGCCAAAGCTCCCTTGGTAAGCTGAGCTGCCTGATCGGCAACGTTGGCTTCGTATTCCTCCATGCTGACGCCGTATGTAACTGATACGACTTCCTCTAAAGTCACGCCGTAATTATTGGCCAGCTGCTGGGTCTGTGCCTTGATCTGATCCATATAGAACTGATACAGACCAAGACCGGTCACATCTCCGAATGTACACTGCTCAATGAGAGCATTCTGGATCGCATCCCTCTTGCCGGCTAACTGATTATTGTCAGCTGCCATCTGGAGATTCTCATTGACGTAATTCCTGTACTCCTCGATATTGGTCACATTCTCAAGCCCGTAGCCCTGAACTATCTCATCCGTAAGTTCCGGTGTCCTGCTCTCGCTTATGTAATTGATCTTGACATTGAATACGACAGCCGCTCCCGCAAGTTCGGCCGCGCCGTAATTCTCCGGGAATGTGATGTCAAGCGCCACTTCCTCGCCGACCTTATGACCTATGAGGCCGTCTTCAAATCCGGGTATAAATGTTCCCGAACCTATGGTCAGATCATAACCCTGCGCCGTACCGCCTTCGAATGCGACTCCGTCCTTGATGCCTTCGTAATCGATATTGACTATGTCTCCGGATTCAACGACACTCTTGTCGGACTTGACGGTCTCGGCCTGTCCGCTCAATACGTAATCGATATAATCACTCACATCAGAATCCGTGATCGTGTCTCCGGCAGGCGCCTCGATGCTCAGATTCTTATAGTCGCCTATAGACGTTACGTATTTGTCCACATTGATCTTGGTCATATCCTTGCTCGTGTCGTCGTATCCGCACCCTGCAAGCACAGTGGACAGAGATAAAACAAACACCGACATTCCTGTGATCAGTCTGTTACTCTTTTTCACAATATTCTCCGTTCCGGGAATCCACACAAACCTTAGTATTCCCTGTTATTCTTTCTTCTACATCTTGTGTGATTTTACCATATATGTGTGTATTCTTAAAGACTTTATTGCATTTATTTCCTATATTTATGCACAAATGTCTTGCGCGTTGAACAGGGTTGGGCTACAATCATATTGCACATTGTATACAATATACCCGGATGATATCATCGCGTTGATGATCCTTATGTACGCTTCGCCATGCCGTATTGTCCGGCAGGAAGGAATTATATGCGCTTATATGCCAATGCCAAGATAAATCTCACTCTCGATGTGACGGGAAGGCGTCCCGACGGATACCATGAAGTATCGACGATCATGCAGTCACTTGACTTACACGACATACTCGATATTGAAAAAACCGAGGGCGACTCAGTCATTCTTACCTGTGACGAACCCTCTCTTCCGTGCGATGATTCCAATCTGATAATCAAGGCTGCCAAGGCCCTTATGTTCAAGGCTGGTCACAGCGAAGGACTTAGGATACACCTAAGCAAACAGATCCCGATGGCCGCCGGACTTGCCGGAGGAAGCGCGGATGCGGCAGCTACACTTGTCGGTGTTAACAATCTCTTAGGTCTCGGTCTTACCGATGATGGACTGGCACAGATCGGCGCATCACTCGGTGCGGACATCCCTTTTTGTATACAAGGCGGCACCTGTTTTGCAGAAGGGATAGGAGAGATACTCACCCCGATAAGCGCTATGCCCGACTGCGATATAGTCCTGGTTAAGCCGGATTTTGACGTGTCGACCAAGTATGTATATGAACATCTGGATGCGCTTGACTATGCTAAGCTCGATCATCCAAATACAAAGAAAATGGCCGATCTGATAAGCGAAGGCAATGTAAATAAGATCGCCGCAAATATCGGCAACATCTTAGAAAGCGTAACGGTTACGGGATATCCCGAGATCGCGAATATCAAGAAAAAGCTGTTATCGTCCGGTGCGGACGGGGTACTCATGAGCGGGAGCGGACCCACAGTATACGGGATCTTTACGGATGCAGCAGCCGCGCATAAAGCATGTGATGAACTGATATCGGAATTTGACAATGTATACTTATGTAAACCGGCTGGGACCGGAGTGACTATATAGGATCAGGGATAAATATGGATAATAACTTTAATATCAACGAGGATGCTTTCCTTCCGCTAAGAGACGTGGTATTTAAAACCCTTCGTCAGTCCATCCTTACAGGAGAACTTAAGCCCGGCGAGAGGCTCATGGAGATCCATCTGGCGGACAAACTGGGGGTTTCGCGAACTCCGATAAGAGAGGCCATCAGACAGCTTGAATTAGAGGGTCTGGTTGTAATGCTTCCGAGACGCGGGGCACAGGTTGCGCACATAACCGAGAAGAGCATGTCGGATGTGCTCGAGGTTCGTCTTGCTCTGGATGAGCTGTCTGTCAAACTTGCATGCGAAAGAATAACCGATGAGGAGATAGAGCGGCTTCGTGAAGCCTGTCTTGACTTTGAGAAAGCGGTCGACAGTGCCGATATACGTAATATAACCTCTGCAGATGTTGCATTTCATGATATAATATTTGCAGCGAGCAGAAATATGCGTCTGATCCAGATGATGAACAATCTGGCCGAGCAGATGTATCGCTACAGGTTCGAATACATCAAGGACGATTCGGGATGGCAGTCTCTGATCACTGAACACAGAATGATCACGGATGCCATAGCCATGAGAGATCCCGAACTGTCTGCACGTGCGATCCACGTGCACATCAAGAACCAGGAAAACTCGATCATAAGGACCATCAGGCGCGAAGAGAAGAGCCGTAAGAAGGACAAGGAATGATCATATGAACAAAGATGTATTGATCACGATCAAAGGACTGCACTTTGATTCGACAAACAATTCCGATGACATAGAAGTGATTCAGGCCGGCCAGTATTACAAGAGGGGCGGCATGCATTATCTTGTCTATGAAGAGCCCCTTGAAGGCTCAAAAGAAGTGAGCAAGAACATGATAAAGTTCAACGACTCTTCCGTAAGTGTCACGAAAAAAGGCCCCTTCACGGCGACGATGCTCTTCGAAGAAGCCTCCAAGAATCTCACGAACTATACCACTCCCTTCGGTTCTGTGGTCATAGGACTCGATACTCACAATATAGAACTTTCCGATGAGGCCGAATCTCTCAAGCTCAAGGTCGACTACTCACTGGATATCAATTACGAATATATGGCTGACTGCAATATCTCCATCGAGGCCCGCTCGGCAGAGAATACGGAATTCTGATAACGGTTCGCTCAAAGGTACAAAAATGCCCGACTGATATATATGGCTCAGTCGGGCTTGTTTTTTCCTTATGTACGACCGCTCATTCCTATAGAGGCTTGGCTCCGGCCTTCTCCTGTGCCTTCTCAACAAACTGCTTGAACTTGCTCTTCTTCTTGACGGGCATGTCGGAAGCCTTGCCGTGAAGACCCTTGACGCTCGTGATATAGATACCGCTTACGGTAGCCTTGACTTCCTTCCTCACAGGTATGCTGTCAAATATCGCTGCATCACATACAAGAGAGAGTACCTGAGGTCCAACCTTGGCCTTTACAATGGGAAGCTTGCTCAGTCTCATGGCTTTCGGTGTCTGGTCTATGACCGCCTGAGGCAGCCCCGCATCCTTAAGTCTCATCTTCTTTTTGTCTATGATAAGCATAGACACTGTCTGCTTCATGGCATCTATCTGCTCACGCTGCTCATCCTGCTTCTTCTGTGCCTTCTTACCGAGGAAGTACAGGACTACGGCGATGATCGTAAGTACTGCCAATATGATCAGTGTAATTATCAATCCTTTACTCATCGCTGATGTAACCTCCGTTGCGAGCATTCTTTATCGGGTACCGAACAGGATCTTATCCTGTTTATACCCAAACAGTCCGGCTCGCCTCAGACCGCAAGTGTTATTCTAACATTTTTTGCCCATATAGGCAAATTTTATTGTAATCGCGCATGATAGGTGGTACTATTGTAATACACACATTGAGGATGTCTCCCGGGTACGAACGTGACCCGGATCTGCATCCGGGATGAATTATTTTTTTCTGCAAATAACTGTTAACTTTTATTATGTATATGCCGATATAGTATGTGAAGCAATATCTATCGGCAAATAATAACAAGGAGGTTAAAGCTATGGATGTAAACGGAATTACAAGTTCTGTCAGCGCTTATACAGGTATTGACAGCACAGCTAAAAAAGCCGAGAAGAACGAAGCAGTGGAAGCTCCCAAGGCGACGACTGCTAATGAAGGCGTCATCTACGAGCCTTCAGGCGAGACCAAGACAGATTCAGCCAAGAAAACATATACTCCCAATGTACAGCTTATCAATCAGCTCAAGGCTGATGCTGAAGCACGTACGGCACAGCTTAAGAGTCTTGTTGAGAAGCTGATCTCAGGTCAGGGCGATACCATCGGCAAGGCTGATGATATCTGGAGTTTCTTAAGAAGCGGTGACTTCACTGTGGATGCTGCCACCAAGGCACAGGCACAGGCTGATATCGCTGAAGACGGCTATTGGGGTGTGAATCAGACATCCGACAGGATAATCGATTTCGCCAAGGCTCTTACAGGCGGCGACCCGAGCAAGGCAGAAGCTATGAGAGATGCCTTCAAGAAGGGTTTTGAACAGGCTACCAAGACATGGGGCGATAAGCTTCCCGATATTTCGCAGAAGACTTATGACGCTGCCATGAAGAAATTCGACGACTGGGCTGCAGAAGCCAATGCACCGGCCGAAGAGCAATAATACTACCTTACATGTTTTTTATCCGTATTTAATATAAT
>CAMNDJ010000060.1 GCA_946535225.1 uncultured Lachnospiraceae bacterium | reverse complement strand
TCATTACCGAATGTGGTCCACTCGCCGCAATCTCCGTCATGGCTGTGAACAGGAATAACTCTTCCGCCGCCGCCATTCGGTTCACCTGCACCGTCCGTCCAAAGGTTTCCCTGCGCCCGTTTTGTGCCATTTGTATATTGACACGCAGATGCATATCTGATAGTGTATACGCAGGGCAATACCTAAACGGTGGCGGTTAGTTCATTCCAGAGAGTACAAGCTCTGTTCAATATAGAAACCCTCCAGGGAATCTTGAGAAAGGAGATTGGAACTATGAGTGTCCTCGAGTTGATCACTGTGATAGGCTTTACTGTCACAGTCTTCGAATTGGAGTATCTTTTCGGAAAAAGAAAATAGCCGCCAAGTCCATATGGAATTGATGGCTATTCCTTATTAACCATTAATTTCGGGCTAACCGTTGCTGTACGGTATTGCCTTATTTATTATATTATACGCACCCGCCACTCGTGTCAAGGTTCTTTCCGATCATTCTTTCTCCCAAACAGGTTCTACACCCGGTATCTCCATATCATCAATGTAATAGGCTATATGATCCGCCCCCATGGCTTCCGCAGGAAGGCAGTAATAATAATGTCTTCCGTCAAAACCCTGAGTATCTTCGTTATACTTGTTGATCTCCTGGATCTCTTCCCAAGTATAGTTTTCCTGCAACTCTTCATTGGCCATATACTGTTCATATGTGATGGTAGACTCCTGCGCAACGATCTCATAATTAATGGCTCCTTCATCGGTATCAACCTGATCTTCATCTATCAGAACAAGCGCATTATAATCCTTGTTGCAGAACGTGGTGTCAATGTGGTGCCATTCACCGTCAAAGTAAACCATATTCCACGCATGCCAGTTGCACATATCACACTGCTCTTTTTTAGGAGGAAGCACACCGACCACAAGAACCGCCGGAATGCCCGCAGCATTGCACATGGCTCTGGTAAGCCTTGAAAAGCCTTCACATACAGCTACCTTCTTATCAATGACCTCATCGGGGAAGGTTGCCACACTGTTCATTGCAAGGTCGTCCGGTTTATAATCCGCACCGTAATACTTTGCATCACGCGCAGCCAGATATTTACTGTAGCCGGCCTGATCATAAACCACGTTGTTCACAACCCACTTACAGATAGCGTAAACCTTTTCACTGTCAGTGTTAAGACCCTTTGTGACCTCTTTTGTCAGTTCGGTCACCTTATCGCTCTGAGGTCTAATATAAGACGAAGGCTTGCCAAGCATGGCAGCACCCTTATTCAGACTGTCAGTACCGATCTGCCACTGGGGAGGTTTACCCACTACTTCCTTAAGATTATAAGATTCACCAAAGGCGCAACAACCTATCAACAGATCCTCATTTTCTGCTGCAGACTCCGGAAATACCACCTTTTCAAGGTTATCGCGTTTAAAATGACTGTAATCACATGTGCACTGCTTGAAATACTTTAAGCTGAATTCACCGCCGTCATAACCAAAAGTAAGGGTCTTGATGTCCGCAAAATCTCCGAAGCTGGATGAGATCTTAACCAGACTGCTCGGAAGATAAAGATTCTCGATACTTCCGTGAAGTCTTCTTATGTTTGTGACTGGCTTTTCTTCTATCTCCGCGGGGATATAGAGATCCTTGGTGACCACATTGCCATAGGAAATGTACACCTCATCGGAAAGGACCTCATAATACAGCACACCGCCGTCTACCTCAAGTTCTTTTTCTCCGTACATCAGATGCCTGCTATTTTTCCTGGGTGCAGCTGTCGCTCCTTCTACAAGTCCTTCTGCCGCTGCGAGTTCTGAATCCTTGCGCAGAAATCTGTAGGCAACTCCGTTCATGTCAACGAGCACTTCATCGGCGCTTACAATCTCAAGATCATAAAGAGCCTGACCGAAGGCACACATCTTACCGTCCTTGATCTCAAAATCATTCGGGACACCGCCTATGGTAAGCTTGGCTTTTCCGTCACCTTCTATCTTAAGACTGGTATTGGCCGGTGTCATTCCACTTTCAAGGCAGCTTAAGTGCTGATCACCCATGATCATCTCAGCCGCATAATACAGGCCTTCCACATCATCGGATTTACCGCTCTTACCCTTCTTGTCCTCATCGGAATCTTTATCCTTCTTCTTTTTCTTCTTTGAAGAAGAATCATCATCGTCGTCATCTTCCTCGATCCTGCTGTCGGAATCGGACTTGCCTGACTTGCCGCAGCCTGCAAGGGCCATTGACAGGGTTAAGATGAGGATCAGAAGTATGGACAGTAGTCTCTTTGCAAGTGTCTTAGTCGCTCTCATTTTTTCAATTACTCCCTTGTACATATTACCCGATATAGCCGGGAGGCACACGGTACCCACCGGCTATATCGATTCACTTAAGTATAAACCACCTGTTATTTCTTCTTGTTAAACGGCAGATAAGGTATGAGCAACTGGGCAAGCTTAGATACGGTCATTGACTGCAAGCTCACCCTGCCGGGGCCCGTGATCGTCGTATCGAAGAGTCCCTCTCCGCCGAAGAGGATGTTCTTGACACCCTTGACCATCTGTACATCCATCGTGCATGTCTCATCCATAAGAGCGAGCACACCTGTATCGATAGTGAGCTTCTCACCGGGAGCAAGATCATATTCCTTGCAGTATCCGTCGATCTCGAAGAATACGATGCCGGGGCCCGTGATCTTCTGCATCAGGAATCCTTCACCTCCCAAGAAGCCCTTCTTAAGGCTCTTGTTGACATGCATCGCAAGTGTCACACCGTAGCTTGCACACAAAAATGCGCTCTTCTGAGCTATGATGCTCTCACCTGCCTTAAGCTCCCTTGCAACGATCCTTCCGGGGAAGCTGTTGGTGAACGTGATCTCTGCAGGACCGTTAGCCGTATATGTGCTCATGAACAGACTCTCACCTGTAACGAGCCTTCCGAGTGCCTTGCCCGCACCGCCCTCTATCTTGTTCTCGGTGGTTATATCACCCTTACTCCAGGTACGGCCTCCCGCTTCACTTATGATCTTCTCTCCTGCATCAAGTGTTATGGTTAATACCGGCAAGCTGCCGCCTTCAATAGTATAATTCATAAATTGCCTCCTGTTTTAATTATACATAAACTGTAGTATCGGACTATTTAAGCCTAAGCGAATAGACAAGTGCCCATAATGACGGATCGTTGAATATATCCGTTGAGGTATCCTGAGAATCAATAAATATATTGACAAGCTCATTGTTATGGATGCCGTAATACTGCCTCTTTGCGAACTTTTCGCCGCCTAACTTCTCATCGTCATATTCAACACCGTAAAGAACCGTATCGGGAAGATCGATGACGGAGATATCCGTTGCACCGTATTTATCCCTCAGATAAACAAGCTTATCATCTACATCATCCTGACTATAGGCATCACCGTACTCCACGATGAATGTCATCTTGCCCTTATGGGTTTTGGTCTCTCCGAAAGAGCCGCTTCTGGTCGTATCGCTTTCGCCGGATACGGACCCCATCCATGAGTCAGGCACCTCTACGGAGAACTTGTCATTCTCCTTTTCTTCCGTATCTCCGTCATATTTACCGGCTAAAGCCTCAGTATCCACATCCACTACTTCATGTCCGTCAGAGGAATCCTCCTCTTCGGGTTCAGACCACCATACTTCAGGCTCGTCCTCTTCACTCTCTTCATCCTCTTCTTCGTCATCCCATATGATGCCTTCATCCTCTTCCTGCTTTTCGGCCTTCTTATCAAGCGAAGACGGATCGATGCCGTATATGCCGGCCATCTCATCAGCTGCATCATCTATCATATCCGTAAGTGCCGTGCCTTCACCGGCTCCGCCCTTACTCTTAGAACTTATGCCGCCTGCGATCTTAGTTATCAGTAATATGATCACGGCTATTATCGCTACGGCTCCGACTCCGATACCTATAAGTCCCCATGGAATACTCTTCTTGGGCTTAGTCTCAAGTGCTTCCTTCGGTATCTCATAACTTCCGAGGATCGGTTCCGGTTCTTCACCGGTAGTCATATCATAATCGTATGGATCATTAACTGCCATATTCTCACACCTCCCCTCTACTGACTCTTAGTATATGTCATGGTGATATTCTCATCCTTAAGGATAAGATCATCACCGTCCACACTGTATGCTATATCGCCGAACTCTGTCTCTATCACACCTTTGCCTGAATCTATCGTGGCTTCGTATGTCGAGAACATGAGCACGAATACACCTTCACCTGTTGCGTCCGCCACAAAGCAGCTGTTCTCAAGGCCGTAATCGTCCAGATCCTTTTCCTTGACCTTCGTATCTCCCTCTGATATTGATGTGAGCTTATAATATCCGGGCGATATCTTGCTCCCACAGCCCGTCAGGAGCATGGAGAGCACCAGGATGACAGCGCACACAGATGCACATTTTTTTGCAATATTACATATCTTCATCCTGTCACCTCCTACTCATCCATGAAGTCCTTGTACAGATCCTCTACATCGATACCGGGATCTATATCAAAAGAACTTGTTGCTTCATGCAGGTTGTATAACTTATCCAGGACTTCGCCGTCAGAGGACTTCTTCTTTGACTTCTTATCTGAGTCCTTGTCATCGTCTTCGTCATCTTTATCAGAATCGACATCTCTGTCATCTTCATCCGCCTCGACGAATACCCAGTCTGCATCCTCATACTCAAAGCTTATCGTATCATCGATGAGCTTACCCTTGATCCTGGTCTCGCCGCCGTCGAAGTACAATGTCAGTTTCTCATCATCCTCTTCGTAAGTGCCTGTGTTGACATCATCCATGATATAGATCTCTGCCTTGTCCCCGCGATAGAGCTTGATCCACATATCCTTCGGAACGTAATATGTGTCATCATACGCGAACATATCACCGGCATAATAGTCGTATCTCTCTTCTTTCTTGCTGTCCTTGCCGCATCCGGATAAGGTCACCATGACCATCGCACCGACTAACAGACAGACAGCTTTGCCATATGATCTTCTATTATCTTTCATCGCTTTCTCCTTATCTGTCATCAGTCAGTCAATCCGTGATATCCGGCTTGCTCGAATACTCAAAAGTGAATGACTCTTCATTATCGGCTATCACTATATAATCACCGGATACATAGTATGTTACGGTCTCTATCCCATTATCCGCCTGTACATAGAGGGTTCCGTCTTCCCATGTTAAGTCATATCTGTCATCGAGCACATACCAGTAACCTGTTCCGTCGCCGTTTAACATCAGCGAGAAATACACTCCGGATTCTTCCAGGTCATCCCTGTAGTAGACCTCTTCTCCGTCGCTGTATGTGTACATGTAATAGTAACCTAAGTCTTCATGCGTTCCGTTAAGGCCATCTCCTTCATCTGCGCCGGCATTTCCTCCGTCGTCAAAACCGGACAGATCGATACCGTCTAAGCCTTCATCGCCCTGACCATCCGAATCATCGTCCTCTGTGTCCCGGTCGACATTATCCCAGTCATCTCCGTCGACTTCCACCGCATGGGATTCTTCAAGATATTTGTCTGCCTTGCCCTTTTTAACGGCCTTGGTCAGTTTCTTGACTTTTTCCTCAACGGTTGCAGAAGCTTCATCTTCATCTGCCTGCTTGCCACAACCGCTCATGCACATGAGCAACCCGATCGTCAATACGGCTATCAACAACCGGCATAATGCAGACAGAGAAATCTTTTTCTTTCTCACCCTGTTCTCCTCCTTTTTTGTATTCGGCATGCACCTGTGTATCAATCTCACGCCTATGTACATCAGTATATAGTCCGGATCCGCCCGTGTATATGCTACAAATGGATGATTTTACGCCTTCTACTCAATGACATCAAAAACGGTCTGCCTTCCCATACGGAAAACAGACCGCTCTGAGTTTTCTTACATTTTTTAAATAACTAATCCCCCGATACGGGCCTTGATCGCCAACTCGGTTCGATTACTGAATCCGGTCTTAGAAAGCATGCTTGATATATGCGTCCTTACCGTGGTCTCGCTTATCGAGAGAGCTTCACCTATCTCCTTATTGGATCCGCCCTTTATAAGCTCGCGCAAAACTGCGAGTTCTGCGGCTGTGAAATGATCGCTCGTTGTCTCACCCATCAGTACGACCGGTGTATCCTCAGGGAATACATGCTCTCCCGCTATCGTTCTGTCCATGATATCGAGTATCTCATTGGCATCCCTGCCTTTATACCAGAAGCTGTCCATACCTATGTCTCTGGCTCTCTGTATGAAGCTTACCTCCGGCATCGAAGTAACTATTATGATCTTGATATCCGGATGTGCCGTCTTGATCCTCTCTGCGGCATCCAGGCCGTTAGAACCGTCCGTCATCACTACATCCATGATGATCAGATCTATATCATATCGGTCACAGTACATATGCGCAACGGATGCACTGTCGATCGAATATAGCAGCTCGTACTTCGACCCCCCATTTACTCTGCCCTTTATTATCATCTCAAATAACTGCCTCGGCATATCCTGGTCTTCTACCAGAAGTACCTTGATCGTATTATGCTCTTCCATCTTATCTCCATTCACCTGTTCAACCGCTTTCACTCATCCGATCCGCGGGATCTTAAGTATCAGTTTGAATACCGGCTCACTTTCTATTATGAGGTCCGCGCCTGCTGCCTTTGCTGCACGCATGAGATTGCCCAGTCCTCCGGTGGGGTGTATCTTCCTCACGGGAGGCATCCCGTTATTGGTCATGGTAACGATATACTCTAGCGAATCTTTATCATCCACATCAACATATAATCTGTCTCCGCGTGCATGCCTGAATGTGTTCGTAACGCATTCTCTGAGTGCCGTCATGACGATATCCGAAGCCGGCTCTTCTGCGGGCAGTCTGCCCTTTATCGATATGCCCACGCCTACATCGGATGCCGCCTTCATGACGGATGCGTAGATATCCTTACCCGCGCTTGACCTCTCATGCTCAAGCAGTATCACATTGGTATTCCAGATATCCAGTATCTTATCCCTGTCACCGTCACCCGTTCGGATGTACTGTCTGGCCGCAAGCAGTGCCTTGCCGAAATTGTCGTGTATGTCGATCTTAGCCTGAAGGAGTTCTTTCTCTATCGTAAGACCGGTCACGTTCTTACCGAATTCCTTAAGCCTCTCCTTCTGTTTATTCAGTCTCTCATTCTGCCTGTTAAGCCTCTCGGCCGCATTATATTCTTCCGTGATGTCTGTCGCTATGATCTCATTTATACTGTTCGATCCTTCGGTCAGACACCTGTATACTATGCTGTATATCTCACCCGAAGACAGTCTTATGATGGGTTCATCTCCCGAACGCACGAATGTACAGTCCTCGCTGTCCCGGCCTTCCTTTATCTTTTCAAGGAATCCCACACCGTCAGAGAGAGGCTCTCCGGTTAGCGCCGTGCTTATCTGATTCATCGTCATGTTAACGGATAAGGTGATCCCTCTGTCATCATAGTAGCACAGGCCGTCAGGCAGCGTATCTATGGCCTCTTTTAATGACATGAACGATATGTGTTCCCTACTCCACACCTTCATCCGGTATATCAGCAGAACATATGACAGACTTACACATACGACTATAAGTATGCATTCCCATAAAGGCATGTCAAAAAGCATCCATCGTATCGCCAGTTCTATGTCCTTCATACCTTCTTCACTGTCAGGGATACGCAGAAGCGTCTGCTCCGCAAAATATGCAAAGACGGTCAGCACTGCACACCACAGCATGTATATCTTCTTACACCTGATCTCCACCAGGTTGACGAAGATGGATACTCCTGAGATCATAAGGAACAACACATAGAACTGTATGAGGCTCACTGCCGTCCGCGATGAAGTGATATCATGGAATGTCACAGACTCACCTCCTCACTTAACTCTCCCGGATCGATCGCCAGTTTCATGACACTCGTGTCACCATTAATGACTGCCATGACATCGGTTACCTCATTCAGATGCTCTTCGAGAGTCTTCTCAAAACGGTCATAAGCTTCTATGACCGCATCTGCCGAGCTGTCTCTGTCACCCTTTAAGTTCACGGCGGATCTGATCCCCAAGCCTGCGGCATATTCAAGCGATTCCGATATGGCCAGTTCCAGTTCCTTAAGCCTTACGGTCTGTCCGTTTCTTCCCATGAGCATGAGATTGGCTTTGCGCTTGACATATGCTCCGTAGATCGTAGCTTCAGACAGAGCCTTTTTGAACCCTTCATCCGGAAGAGTCTTCGCACTGTTAAGAAGCGTCTGGATCTTGACCAGTTCCGGACGCAGAGCCTCGGCTATCTCATCATAGAGCCTGTTGGTCATATCGAGACTTGCCCTGTCCTGTATGAGTTTGTTCTCCTGCACTATGAGAAGATTCTCTCCTTGCAGGGTTTCATATATGCGTCTTAATTCTTCGTTGATCTTCGTAATGGCAGATATGTCCTCTTCCCAATACAGCTTACCACCCCCGATTTCTGAGCAGTACAGTTTCGTATCGTCATCAAGCACAACGGCAAGCGGCGGTACGACGCTCTTAAGTTCGTCCGTGAGGGGAAGCGCATTTGGAGAGGAATAGACTGAGTCTCCGTTTTTTTTCGTGATACGCGCTCTGATAGAAGATATGTTGAGTACCACACCGTAGTCGGTATTAGACGGGAGCAGGCCGATCTTGATGCAGCTCTCCCAGAAGAGTATGAACATGAGATTATATATATAGGGGAAAGTTAAGAAACTGTATCCGAATATGGGTCTTGTCACTCCGCCGTCACGAATAAAGAATGCGATCAGCATTATAAGGCAGATGACAAGCGTCATAAAAGGAATCCATGACTGCTTCCTGCTCGAAGTGTGCATCGAACGTCTGACAGCCAATGCCAGTGACAATACCATCATCAGATATATCCACAGATTGACTATGAGAAAGAGTATGCCTCTGTCATAGTCACTTCTCCAGTCAGCAAAGCCTTCATTGAATGAGAACATGAGTTGATGAAGATCGTTGGTCATCGTAAGGATCATGAGGATGGCACAGAATATGATAAGGGGGATGAGTCTTAGATCCATACCCTTATCAGGGTGCAGTCCTATCCTTGAAGATACGCACAGTGAGAGCATGGGAATAGCTATGAGCGGGATATAATATGCATACCAGAGATGTCTGGCTACTATATCTATGTGCGTAAAGAAATCATATTTGCACATCTGCGTGACATGCAGCGCAAGCAGCAGAAGCCCTATGCTCATGAGCAGTCTTCTTGTAGCCGTCTCGAGTATCCTCTCACGCACAGACAGTGTCCATGCCACGGCAATGAGAGAGAGAATGTACAACGACAGATTATACGTAGGATAGCCCGGTATGGGTCTGACCGCAAGGGCGACCACATACAGGGCTATGAATATCTTGATTATTCTTCTGGATCGAGAGCCTATCTGTTCCATAGATGTGGGTATCGTAGCATTTATGTGATTTCTTTGTCAAACAAAGAGAGCGTTCTGATACAGAGCGCTCTCCTTTATCATCATTCTGTCACTAAGGTCTTACAACAGTGGGATATATTGAAGCGATACGTCTGAATCCCGCGAATCCGTTCTCATCAAGCGTACAAATCTTATTACACGCCTCCCATATTGTACGCCACGCCCTCCCCCGATGTATATACTACAAATGGATGAATTCGCGTTGCGTGCTGCTCCTCTCGCATTGCATACTTTTTCAGGCGGAGTGTGAATGTTTTCGGGCGTGATTTACGGAGCTATTGGGCAAAACCTCTATTAGTTCCGTAATTACACTGCTCCCGGAGGCTCAATCAGACAAAAAACTA
>CAMNDJ010000059.1 GCA_946535225.1 uncultured Lachnospiraceae bacterium | reverse complement strand
CGGTCCCGTATTGTATCTGCTCATAACATGTGCATCCGTATGGCTTGCCACATGTTACATGGACAATGACCGTAAGAAGGTAAAAGAACGGATCACTGCGATCAAGGCAGCCGAAAATGATCTCGCATCCGGGGAAAACACCGGCAGAGAGCAGAGCACACCTAAGGAAGCGGATATCAAGACGATCAAGGCTGATGCCAAGCGAAGATATAAGATCGTCCTTATCACGGTACTCATCCTTAATATCGGCATATTGGCCTATCTTAAGTATTTTGCGGCGATCACGGGATTTTTGGGCTTGGATCTGTCAGCTGAAGGACCGATCAGTGCAGGAAGGCTCATACTGCCTCTGGGGATCTCTTTCTATACATTCTCAGCTATAGGCTACACCCTTGATGTATACGGGGGTTATGCCAAGGCTGAACGTAACCCGCTTAAACTGCTTCTGTTTCTTTCGTTCTTCCCGCAGATCATTCAGGGTCCCATAGCAAGGTATAATAAGCTCTCGCCGCAGCTTTTCGCAGATCATAAGTTTGATCTTAGGGGATTGGAAAACGGTGCGATCCTTATTCTGTGGGGTATGTTTAAGAAGCTCGTGATAGCTGACAGGGCTGTCATTCTGATAGAGACCGTATTTAAGGATCCGGAGGCGATAGGCAGAGGTGAAGTTTTCCTCTTTAATATCCTTATCTATTCGGCCTGGCAATACGCCGATTTCTCGGGTGGGATAGATATGGTCACGGGTATAGCACAGTTATTCGGGATCGAACTTGATGAAAACTTTAAAAGACCCTACTTTGCCACATCAATATCCGATTTCTGGCGCAGATGGCATATAAGCCTCGGCAACTGGATGAGAGACTATGTATTCTTTCCGCTTTCCATGTCCCGTCCTATGCTCGGGATAGGAAAGAGAGCAACCAAGCGCTTCGGCGAGGGTATTGGCCGAATGGTTCCCGTTGTACTGTGTTCAGTCATTACCTTTGTTCTGGTCGGCATATGGCACGGACCTTATATGCATTACGTGATCTGGGGCTTATATAACGGTCTTATCATTTCTGTTGAGAGAAGTCTTGAACCTGCTTCTGTGAGATTTAAGCAGAAACATGGTATTGGGGATGACAACGTTCCGTACAGGATATTCACTATCGTGCGTACTTTCATTTTGGTCAATCTCGGTTGGTTTTTTGACGGAGCGAATGCATCAGATGCGGTATACATGCTTAAGAATGTGTTTACCAATACACATCTTTCGTTTGACAGGCTTAGGTTCATACTGACATTGGGTCTTGATAAAACGGATTATTACAAACTGGCAGTTGCCGTAACAGTAGTGTTTATTGTAAGTCTGATAAAGGAGAGAGGAATTAAGATTAGGGAGAGTCTGTGGAAGACAGGACTGCCGTTAAGATGGGCATTGCTGTATGCTCTCTTTTTCGGAACGTTGATCCTTGCGGTCAGTCAGGGAGGATTAGGCGGGTTTGCTTATGCACAATTCTGACAGAGTATTTAATATAGTGAAATTGATATTGTTTGTTCTTGGCCTGATCGTTATAAGCCGGTTGCTGTCATTCATCTTAATGCTCCCGCTTGGATACAGCCGTACCATCATGCATGAGTCATTGCAGAGGGATTATGACTGTATCGTAGTCGGATCATCAGAGGCGATGTATGCTTTTGATACGGCAACATTTGATGATATCAGGGGTACGGACAGCCTTATCCTTGGCACCGAAGGCACATATCTAAACGGCGGTGAATGGGCGACGTTTAACGATTATATGAAGGATCATAAAGGCGAACATGCACCTGAGACCGTGATACTGATGCAGGGCAATTTTGAGATACTAAACAGCGGGGACGAAGATCCGACGACCTATTCTCTCCTTATGCCATGCCTTAATCATGTAAGCAGCAAATTCAATTACTACAGGCGCATATGTCGGGCGGACGGTCTGTGGCTTGAGAGAGCGTTGTACTGGAAGGATGCGATCAATACGGATGTAAAAGAGAATATAGAGACCAAACTAAGCTCTGAATACAGGAATAATGGCTACAGAATAGAAGACTCCGATATCCGCTACGCCGGGAAGGGACAGATAGTCAGGGACTCATCGATCGAAGAGAATGTTATCGATTATTCAGGATCGGATCCGAATGAAATAAAGAAGATCACGGACTTTGATCCGTCGATCGGATTGGGTGATATCAATCCCGTCTATCCGGATACGTTCAGGGAGATCGCATCGGTATGCAAGGATAACGGAATGCGCCTTATCGTTGTAATGGCGCCGCTTCCCGTGACGGAATACTATGATAACGAGTATTACTTAAGACATCAGATACTAACGCAATTGGCTAATGAACAGGGCGTTGAGTTCTATGACCTGAATATGGCCGATGAAGATCTCTATTCGCCGGACCCCTATGGGTTCTATGACAACTACCATGCAAATGACATCGGCGCCAAACTGTACACCAAGTCGCTTGCCCAATTGTTGGAGCTTACCGATGAAGTTATGGCAGAAGGAACGACAGATCCGATGGATGACAGCCGTATCAGTTCTCTGTTCTGTACATGGAAAGAGACCTGCTTAAGGGCTGAAGTATTCCTTGAACAGACACTGAAGTGATATACTTTGTATGTTGTTACAGGAGATATGATCTAATAAACTATACTGTATGATTATGGATTCAACGAAAGACGTAAAGAACAGAATAGCAGGTATAACAGAGAATATCGTGTTGTATGTATATTCTCTGATATGGGTCATCTTTAATTGTAGCAGACTGTCCAATGATTCATTCTGGGAGGATGAAGGCTTCACGATCTGGCTTTCACGGATGAGCATTCCTGATATGCTGCATGCGACAGGTGAAGATGTTCATCCGCCTCTTTATTACATATTCGTCAAGTTCTTTGTTACCGTCTTCGGTGAATCGCCGCTTGCATTAAGGATCACGTCATTTATGGCATATACTGCGATAGTGATCATCGCGCTGACGATTATAAGAAAGCTCTGGTCTGCAGGCGGAGCGATCCTTATGATCACGCTTCTTTCTGTTCTGCATAATGCTTCGGTATTTGTTACGGAAGCAAGAATGTATGAGCTGGCAATGTTGTTTATCCTGTGCGCATATCTTTCACTGTTACATATAATGAAGGATGCAGGAACTGTGCATTTCATCATATACGGCCTGTCTGTTGCAGGAGCCGCCTATACACATTATTATGCGCTTGTTACGGTTGCGATAATGTCGGGGCTTCTGTTCATATATGCGCTCGCCCTGAACAGGAATCTCATAAAAGGCGTTCTCATCACTGAAGCACTCGCGGTTTTATCCTATTCACCGTGGCTGATAGTCCTGTATCGCACGTTCAGGAATTATAAGGATGACTATTGGATCCAGACGATCCCCTCTTTCGGCAAGTGCATGAGGGAGTTGTACAGGAGCAATATAAGACTTGAGTGGACGATGCTCATCATAACGGTCCTCGCTATGACTCTTGTATTGGTCGCATATTACGGCAAGGGCAGAGTGGCGACTGTCATGGAAAAGGTGACAGAGACTGAGCCGGAGAGCTGCGATGTGTATTGGCTGTATATGGGCGTACTGTCGGTGGTCGGAACGGCTGTCGCTGGTATTACGGTGTCACTCATATTCAGACCGCTTTTCTATGAGAGATATATGTACCCGGCAGCAGTCATCGCATGGGTGATACTGATATATTGTTTAAGAAGGATAAGATTCGGACAGATCGCAGCCTATGTTATGGCTCTCATCCTGTTCCTCGGTTGCATCAGATCCGTTATGTTCAGGGTTGATACAGAGAATGAATGGGCTAAAGCTACGGGCGAGACGATAGGCAGTATAACGGATAGCACAGATGCTTCTGTTCCGGTAATGTATAGCAGCGAAGTGACCACAGAGAAGCTTCTGGGATATTATCTTCCGGGGCATCCGGCGATAATGTGTGATGATTCGGAGGAGAACAAAACGGATGATCCCGGTGATGAGGTGATCGTTATATCGTCACCTTCCGGAGATGCTGCGGTCATTGACGGATTGGAAGGAAGAGGATATGAAACGATCCTTATGATACAGGATACAGTCATCGGCCAGACGAATGCGGACGTCCGGATCATGCGATATGTCGATTGAACAATCATAAGAAAATCTTAATTTTTTTCATCTATAATCTGAAGATTCATGTGGTATCATGTTCGTCAGTGGAGCTGATGTGTGTTCGTTATGCGCGTCAGTGAACAGAAAGAAAAGATATAGCAGATCTAACGGACAGAAAAAGAGAGACAATATGAGTAAAGAAAGAAACGGTAATGCTAAAGAAGTACTTATAAGAGTGATGTGTTTCCTGCTCGGCGTGTTATTGACTGTCGGAGCAGTACTTGTTAAGGAACGTGTACTTCCGAATGTTCTTCCGGACCTGTCAGAGCCTGTTAAGGAAGAAGAGGTCGTTGAGGAGTCAAGCGAAGAAGAATCGGAAGAAGAGAAGGCAGAGGAAGAAGTTAAGGATGATAAGGTTGCTCTGGCAGAACTCATAGAGAAAGAAGCAGAGACCAAATTCGAGGAGATCAAGGCGGCTAAGGAGGAAGCGGTTGCTGAGGCACCGGAGCCTGAGGATGACGGAATGTACATGATCGACGGCAAGCCTTCGAAGCTTAACTGGAATATGGATTATCCGGCGCTAGCAGAAGAGAATGATCTTGAGTGGCATGCGGCCCGCAAGACCTCTTATGAGGAGACTATGACGGAGAATGCCTTTGATAAGAAGATCATCGAGGACTGCAATATAGATTTCTCCGATGTGAAGATCACTATACTCGGAGACAGCATCACAGCGGGCAATAACTTAAGTGAAGAAGATCAGGAGATGTATAATTACCCCAAACAGCTGGCGGATATCCTCGGCTGTGAGGTCGTAAACTTAGGGATCGGCGGATCTGTCGTAAGCCGTAACGCATCCAATTATCCCATGGTCGAGAGATGGCAGGAGATGTCAAATGACAGTGATATCATAATCATCTTCGGCGGTACCAATGACTGCCTGTACATGGATAAGTGGATGTTCGGTCATGTGGAATACGACCAGAGAATGAACAAGGGTACATTCTGCGGTGACCTTGACGAGATGGTCTCAGGCTGTAAATGGAAGTTCCATGATGAGATAGATGATCACTATGTAAAGATGATATATGTCAATCCCATGTGCACGATCCTTAATGATGCGGTATATGCGATGGATCCCGGCAATATGGTCGAACAGCATACCTTCGCCGCTGCGATCAATGAGATCGTTCCGCCGTATGAATTTGACGTTATCGACCTCTACAATCAGAATTTCTTAAATTCCCATGATCCGCAGGTCAACAGCGAATTCATCACAGACGGCGTGCATCCCAATCCTGAAGGATACAGGATATTGGCCGAGCATCTTGCAAGTGAGATCATACAGAGGATCAACCAGTAGAATATACTGAAGCGGAAAAACACGGCGACTGAGCTTACAGAGAATATCAGAAAGATCAAACTGCCCGGGTAGGATATCTATCCGAGCAGTTTTTCTATCCATTCATCGCAGATAACGGAAAGAGATAAACGCTTTTTTATCTTGATCGCTTCTAAGCTGAGTCTGTTACACAGGTCATCATCATTTGCGATCTTAAGCATTGCCTTACACAGAGCCTTCGGATCCTTGATGGGGACCAGGAGTCCGTTGCTGTAGTTGTCGATGAGTTCAGCAGGCCCTCCGATTGGACAGTCCGTTGATATACAGGGCAGTCCCATTGTCATTGCTTCTATAAGTGCATTTGGCATTCCCTCGTAATGCGAACTCATGACGAACATCCTGTCATTGTATTCATTCTCCCAGATATTACGGGAGAAGCCCATGAATCTGACTTTGTCAGCGATCCCGAGCTTACCGGCCAGGGACTTAAGGAACTCTTCATCTTCGCCCTTGCCGTATATCTTTAGTTCATAGTCGTCTCTTGTCAGGCAGAACTGCCTGAAGGCTTCGAGTAATACCGGATAATCCTTCTGCTCATTCAGACGTCCCACGGACAATATGACTTTCTCTCTGTCCTTTTGCGTGCTTGAAATGGCATCGGTTAGCTTAAGGACCTCGGGATCGATGGGATTGGGGATAATGACCGAACGATCCCTGATCTTTTTGCAGAAATAATCTCTCTGTGCACCGGTCTGGAAGATGAATTTGCGCCCCAGAGTCTCATATGCCCGTTTCATCAATCCCTGAGATGAATATTTGCCGGGATCTATCCTTTCAGATACCGTGATGTTCATATCAAGGCCCGTTCCTGCGATAAGAGCAAATATATTTGTGGAAGTCTCCATTCCGATATAAGCTGCATCGCGATGAGCCTTATAATACCTCCTGATAGCTGAGATACGCTTAAGTCTGCCGCTTAATCCACCGCCTGTCCGTTCGCTTATCTGAACGACCTTGACATTCTCATTCAATTCATAGTCGATGATATCATCGGAAGTGAGCAGAATAGAGACATCATAACCCCTTTTGCACATCTCGTCTGACAGTATCGCTATAACGTGCTCGGCACCGCCACCGCACATTGATGGAATAAGGAAACAAATGCTTTTTGACATATTTAATATTCTAAAAGAAAAACATGGACTCTTCAATACCCTTATAACTGATTTTATGCTTAAATTGTGGTATTATTATACGTGGTGGTTTTTTCGCTGCATATGAGGTTAGTTAAATGCTTAAGTACTTATACCCCGATGGCAAATTTAAGGCTCTGACATTCAGCTATGATGATGCTGAGGTCGGCGACAGACGCTTGGTTACTCTTTTTAATGAGCATCATCTTAAGGGCACTTTCCACTTAAATGACGGAAAGTTCGATACAGGGAATTATATAAGCGCCACAGAGGTCCGTGATCTGTACAAGGGCCATGAAGTAGCGTGTCACGGTGTTATGCATAAGCATCCGGCCATAATGAGCACTACCGAGGCCATGATCGAATACAGTGAGAACAGACGAAGACTCGAAGAACTGACAGGAGGGCTCGTAAGAGGGCTTTCTTATGCCTATGGTGAGTATTCGGATGAGATCATCGGTGTTGCTCACTCATGCGGCCTTGTATACAGCCGCACGGTCATGAGCACCTACGGATTCCGTATCCCCGCGGATTTTATGCAGTGGCATCCTACGTTATGGCATGGGGATGAGCGCCTTAATGAACTCATAGATCAGTTCCTGAATCTCCCCGATTATGTTGAACTCCCGCTCTTCTACATATGGGGGCACAGCTTCGAATTCGACAGAAACAACAACTGGGAGATCATAGAGAAAGCAACTGACAGACTCGCGGGTGATGATGATACCTGGTATGCTACCAATATTGAGATATATGATTATATAACGGCTGTAAGATCGTTAATATACAGCGTCGACGGTAAGACCATCCATAATCCTTCTGCGCAGACGATATGGGTGCGTAATACGAATGCATCCGGTGACGGGAATGTCATTATACGGATAGAAGCAGGGGCGACATATACGCTTTAATATCCGCGTTTCTTACATACATCACTATCATTTCGCCGCATGCGGATACGGCAGAAAGAGATCAGATTGAAGACAGCTATAAGACTTGATGACATCACAATGAATATGGACTGGGAGAGATTCCTGACAGTCAAAGCGATCCTCGATGAGGCAGGCCTTAAGCCTCTTATAGGAGTCGTGCCCTTCCCTGCGGATGATAATCTTGACAGGATGAGTGTCGGAACTGACGGAAGTGTCAGAACCTATATACCCCGGGAAAAATGGAGCGAGACTGTAGTATCGGCGATCCCTGAGGATGAGGAGACCTGGGCGAACTGTCTTAGGACTTATAAGGAAGCAGGCTGGGTGATCGCTCTTCATGGATATGACCATGTCTATACCACTGATAAGGGAGGCCTCTTCCCGCTTAACAGATTCTCGGAGTTTGCGGGCGTTCCTTACTTTGATCAGCTTAATAAGATCAAAGCCGGACTTAAGAAACTTGCTGACATGGGTGTCGGAACAGACATATTCATGGCTCCGGGTCATACCTATGACAGGAATACACTTAAGGCTCTGTGTGCGGCCGGAGTCAAGAATGTGACTGACGGCTTTGGTGCCCGTCCGTATCGAAGGATAGTAAAGAACGCAGGAAGAGCAGAGGCGTTGACTTTTTATCCGATAAGCCGAAGGAAGAAGGAGTGTATATCGGATAAATACGGATTCACTACTCATGTACTTCACTGTAATACAATGACGGATGAGGACATGGAGGAACTTAAGAAGTTCATCGCAGATAACAGAGCGTATTTTATAGATTATTGTGACTACATCACGGAGCCGCCGGCAGACAGAGGGTTCTTCGGTAATCTGACCGAGTTTATGACAGCTGTTGCAAAGTATCGGCTGGTCAAGATAAGAGCAGGCTTAAGAGACATTCTGCGCGGTGATGATAACGGAAGTCTCTTGGACGATGAGGAAGAGGATGATTAGGGTCTTGCAGGTGCTCGGTACCGTTGGGTTAGGCGGAGCCGAGAGCAGAGTGATGGATCTGTACAGGCATATGGACAGGAACAGGATACAGTTTGATTTCCTTGTTACTGCCGGCACGGATGATCACTATAAGGCGGAAATTGAGAGTATGGGCGGCAGGGTTTATTACCTGCCTGCTTTTCGTATGGTAAACCTTCCGGAATATAAGAAAGCTGTAAGGGAGTTCTTTGCCTCGCATATCGTGCCGGATACAGATCCGCTGCGTTCTAAGAGCCTTGTAAGTGAGTATGCGGCAGTACACGGTCATATGACGAGTACCGCTTCGATATATCTTCCGATAGCAAGAGAATTCGGAGTCCCGCTTACTATCGCTCATGCCAGGAGTGCGGGTGTGGATCCCGGTCTTAAGGGTCTTGCGACGAGATTTATGAGGCGGGATCTATGGAAGAAGTGCGACATTATGTTAACCTGCTCGGATGAAGCGGGTGATTCGGTTTTCGGCAAGGGCAGGGATTATAAATTCATGCCTAATGCCATAGATACGGCGGAATTTGCCTTTGATTCCGATGCACGAAAGAGCATCAGGAGCGAATACGGAATAGCCGATGATGAGATCCTCATAGGTCATGTAGGCAGTTTCAGATTTGCCAAGAATCACGAGTTTGTGTTGAAAGTATTTGATGAATTGCGCCGAAACACATCCGGATACAGGCTGATGCTCGTCGGAGACGGCAGTTTAAGATCTGAGACAGAAAGTCTGGTTACTGCGCTTGGAATATCGGACAGAGTCATCTTTACAGGCAATAAGAGCCCCGTGGCTCCTTATTACAGCGCCTTTGATGTACTCTTATTCCCTTCAAGGTATGAAGGAATGCCGGGTACCGTCGTAGAAGCGCAGGCCTCCGGCCTTCCGTGCGTGATATCAACATCCATTACCCCGCAGGTCATCTTCACCGACAGAGTGACAGCGCTGTCACTTACCGACCCTGTCGAAAAATGGATTACCGCGATAAATGATTCTGCAGTCTCCGGTAAAGCTGCCTATGGAAATAATAAGAATATAATCGACTATGTAAATTACCGCAAAATTGTTAAGACTATCGACGGCGAATCTCTTGATACAACAATGTACGACGTAAATGCCCAGGTTGGGTACTATACTGAATTGTATTTAGGAAAGAAATAAACTACTCCGGACAGATAGGGAATATGATCGGAGGGCATTTGGAGGCGTTGGCACTCAGGTCTGCAAGCGCATCCATGCACTTGCGGACAGACCAACCGACATCCTTGTCGGTAGCCGGCGT
>CAMNDJ010000058.1 GCA_946535225.1 uncultured Lachnospiraceae bacterium | reverse complement strand
AGCACCATGGGCCATCTTGTATTCTCATCATAACGGCTTCCGTTTACGGGGTTATATCCCCAGGTATTGGAATCCCCAAAGCATATGATACGTTTTTTCATTCTTTACCTCCGCGCTGCAAACGCAACGATCTTCTTTATCTCATCCCAGCCTGAACACCTGGTGTAGTTATCACCCGGGAATTCGCACTCCCTGTTCCACGGTCTGTCAAAAACAAGGACATTCAGATGATTAAAATGATCAAAGAACTTGAATGCCTTAGGCGAATCCTCTATGGCAAAATCGAAATCCATTTTATAATAATCTTCAAATTCGAGACTGTATTCGCCTTCATAGACCGAATTGTCCCTGCCGTATTTATTAAGGCAATACAACTTTATATCCTTAAACCCGTGATCATCTAACCACTTTCGTGACGGTTCGTATGAACTGAACGGTCGTCCCGTGATTATCGATACCTCATGCCCTCCGGCCACCCATTCATTTATAACATCTGATGCACCGGGAGTCTCTTCGTATGACAGCAGCACCTCAGGTTCATGTCCTCTTACCAGAAACCTTTCATACTGCTCTTCATCCAGATCAAAAGACTTGTCCAGTTCAAAATACCTTATCTTCTCATATGGTATGTGCTTATCAAACATTTCTGTTGCCAGTTCCGAAAAGGAACGGGCAGTTTCGCACAGACAGTCATCATAATCAACATATATCTTCATCAATGCTGCTCCTCTTTTACTTCACTCCTTCATACTGTCGATCAGCAACCGGTTAGACTCAGGATCCTTGACAGATATTCTGTAATATCCTTCTCCCAGGCCTTTATAGTCGCTGCAGTCTCTTATAAGTATACCTTTCTCAAGCAGACTGCCATATAATTCCCGTTCTGATCTAAACAGGATATATGCCGTATCGCTGTCATATACCCTGAATCCCTCATAACGCAGTTCATTCGACAGATACTCACGGCCCGTCCTTATCTCTTCCAATACATTATCAATGTATTCCTTATTATCCGCAAGCCTTATTCCGGCCTTCATCACTTCTTCTGCCTGAGTTGATATATTCCACTCCGGAAGACTTCTTCTTATATGCGAGATATTGGCATCAGATGAGATCATATATCCCATTCTTATTCCCGGAAGACCGAGGAATTTCGTGAAAGATCTGATCACTATGAGATTGTCATACTTTTCGATGAGTTCGGGCATGACACATCTGTCATATGCCTTCTCACTAAGCAAAATAAAGCTCTGATCGAGAATGACCTTAACGCCCTCGTTTAAAGCCTTCTCAAAAATCCTGCCAAGCAATCCTTCTTCTATATTCTTCCCGGTAGGATTCCAGGGGTCCGTAAGAAAGAGCAGCTCGATATCCGAAGTGATGTAACTCAGTACATCCTCCGTAAGCTTAAATCCGTTCCCTTCCGACAAAATGTATTCTTCTATCGTGCAATCGGGGATCGATCCCAGCGCATACCGGTATCCGCTGTAACAGGGCTCTATGAGCAGCGCACTCTTAGGGCTAAATGCCCGTACCGAGGCCATAATGAGTTCCGACGCTCCGTTACCCGCAATGACATTCTCTTTTCCCATTCCTGTATGATGCGCCAGAGTTCCCTTAAGTTCCTCCTGATAAGGATCCGGATATGAAGCGGCACGACTGCCGGATTCACGTATCACTCTCAGGATATCCTCATGGACCGGCAGAGGATTAAGATTGACCGAGAAGTCAATATTCACTTTGTTTCTGTATATATCTCCGCCGTGTGCCATAATCTACCATAATACAAAAAGCAACAGTATTGTCAGGCATATAAGAAGCATCAATGCCTCCGATGTAAACATCAGCCTGCCTGCCCTTATTATATCTTTATTCTCTATCGCTCTGATATCATCACCCAGATACGGCTTATCTACCGCCACCCCGCCGTAGTATGACAGACCGCCCAGTCTGATACCCAGAGCTCCCGCGCATGTACTCTCCGTCTGAGCGGAATTGGGACTTAAGTGCTTGCGTCTGTCCCTGCGCCATATCATAAAAGCTCTGAGCGCAGAATACGAACGATCAAAAAGCTTAAGGATCCCCGCTGCTGCCACCATGAGTAATGCGCTCATCCTTGACGGCAGGTAATTGACCACATCATCAGTCTTAGCCGCCGGACGGCCGAAATACCTGTACCTGTCATTATTGTAACCTATCATGGAATCCATGGTATTGACTGCCTTATAGAGCATACCTAAGATCGGACCGCCTATGGCGGTATATATAAGGGGTGCTGTCACACCGTCAGATGTATTCTCCGCCACCGTCTCAACCGCCGCTCTTATTATCGCTTCCTTATCCAGATTCTCGACATCTCTGCCCACGATCATGGACAGGTCCTTACGGGCTTTTTCGATATCTCCTGCTTCTATATCCCGATATACCTTCATGCTCTCATGCTTTAGACTCTTAGCCGCCAGTATATAGCATGTGAGCACAGTCTCAACAGCCGCGCCCAGGTACGGATGGATCACATAGCCTGCGATCAGCAATACAGCTACAGTCACTGCAACAGTTATGGCCACTGTGGCGACCGTAAGCATTCCTCTCCTGAATTCCCTGTTATTGTCCCTCGATCCCTCATCGATATGCAGAAGTTTCTTTTCAAGAAACGAGATCAGCCTGCCTATAGCCACGATCGGATGAGGTATCCCATGTGGATCGCCTATGGCAAGATCAAGAAGATATCCCGCCGTCAAAGCGATCATATGTAATGATATGTATTCCTTCATCATCAGTCTCTATATCCAGTATATATCCTCCGAGAGGTTCCACTCTGTAGTCGTAATAATCTCCGCCCTTAAATCTGCTTAGGATGGCCATGATATTGCCGCCATGACAGACGATACAACAGTCCCTGCCAGCAAGGCACATGTCCAGGGCCCTTACAAATCCTCTGACAGACCTGTCTTTAAACTCCTCTATATCCTCACCGCCCGGACATTTCCTGCTCCCTCTGCTGTCTATCCAGGCTCTGTACTCCGGATCATCCTTAAGTTCTTCATAATTCCTGCCTTCAAAGGCACCGAATTCCATCTCCTTAAGATCCTCGATGATCTCTGTTTCTCTGTCACCGAATAAAAGCCCGGCCGTCTGTACGGCTCTTATAAGCGGACTGCTGACGATCACGGGATCATTCCGTAAAAGTGATCGCACCTTATCCCCGGCCGTCGTGACTTCTTCTATCCCCTCAGGCGATAACTCCTCATCCGTTCCGGCACCGATGTATCTTCCTTCCTCATTGCCCGAAGTCCTACCGTGCCTTATAAGAATGCACCTTCTTCGCATATATACCCTCCGAAGTCTATGCCGACAAAAGTGACACGACTGCCAGTATCAGACATGCGGTCAGCTCGCTTACCGTAACGAAATATCCTGCCGTATCGCCGGTCACTCCGCCGAACTGTTTCTTAGTCATGTTGATATAGAAGATCACAAAGAGTAAGATCCCGCAGACCGCTGCCGCCGCCGCGATAAGATCAAGGCATACCATAAATGCGATAAAGGCTGCAAGCTGAACCGTAAGAGTGATCACGATCCCCGCACCCGCGCTTTCAGTCTCACCTGCCAGCATCCCGTCCGCCTTGGCTTTCTTAAGGCTTATGGCAAGTATCCCGCTAAGCGCTCTGCTCACAGGATAGATCATCGCCAGCAATATGATCTTCCTTCCGTCACCGTATTCAAGGATCACGCCCATCGATGCACACATTATAAGGAGGACGGTCGCCAGTCCGATAACGGCAAAAGCCCCGATATGAGGATCCTTAAGTATCCGCAGTTTTTCCTCCACAGGTCGATAAGACTTAAGCGCATCCGTCGTATCCATATATCCGTCCAGATGAAAGCCTCCGGTGATGATAAGCGGGATCAACAGAGTTATGATGCTTCTTACAAAAAGCGGAAGACCTGACACTGCAGGTATTATATTGATAAAATAGGTTAAGGCTCCTATTACAAGCCCCACGAACGGAAAGAAAATGAGACTGTGCCTCATATCATCTTCATTCCATTCAAAGTGCGGCATGGGGATCTTAGAGTATAAAGAAAAAGAAACCGAAAGCCATCTGAATATATTCATATCTGTTCTCCAAAACGCCTTCCCGTGATATCTCACTTACACCGGCGCAGATCAAACCTGCTGCTGCCTTACGTCCTTAATGTCATCGGCGATCCGGGCAAGTTCCTTATTAACTCTGTTGCAAAGCTCTATAAAGAGAGCCGTCTCATCATCATAAGCCTCATCCGTCTCATATTCATTGGTCACTATGATCATATCCTTAACGCCTGCTGCCAGTGTTCTGATATCGGCGATCACATGACTTACGAAGGCTTCCTTATCCATTGTATCAGGTTGACATAACAATGATGTCTCCGGATCATCGTGCATCTCATTTCCCACAAGATTGGATACGCACTCCAGCAAAACAAGGGAATCAGCAGGGTCCTTAATCTGTGCCAGAGCACTGCCTATGCCGTAGGGGATCTCAAGAGTGACAAAACCCTTGCCTTCTCTTGCCTTCCTGTGCCTGTTAACCCTTCTTAAGCCTTCATCATCACAGACCTTCATCGTGGCCAGATATATCCTGTTCTTACGATCACCCGCCAAAGCCAGATCTTCAGCCAGCGCTGATTTGCCGCTGTCAGGCGTACCGATGATAAGTGTGATCATATTTTATCAAGCCTCTCATAAGCATCGATCCCGGTATCGTCAAATCTCATGCCGTTAAGATAAAGCGACATGGCCATATCAAGCATGGGGAATAACATCACTGCACCCGTGCCTTCACCCAGCGCCAGATCGGCATCTATAACGGTCTTAAGGCCGAGCCTTTCAAGCACGCGGGCAGTGCCTCGTTCTCTTCCTGTATGTGATGCGAGCATATAAGCGGCAGTTCCCGGAACCAGGCATTCAGCTGTAAGTGCCGCTACCGCGCTTATAAGTCCGTCTGTCACAACAGGGATCCTATGCTTCGCCCCGCCAATGAACAGACCTGCAAGTCCCGCTATATCCAGTCCTCCCACTTTTTGCAAAGCCTCGAATGCAGACTCAGGATCACTTATCCCGCAGCCTGCGTCAAGACCGTGCAGCTTAAGCGCCTGTTCTATCACCAGAATTTTGCGGCTCAGGCCTTCATCAGTAAGCCCCGCTCCTCTTCCCGTGACGTCTCCGGGTGATATGCCTGTCAGCGCACACAACAGTGCCGTGGATGTCGTGGTATTGCCGATACCCATCTCTCCTGTTGCTACGATGTCATATCCCTTGCGGGCACAGATCTCCATGATCTCCATTCCGGCTTCCAGCGCCCTTAGGCACTGATCGGGACTCATGGCAGGTTCTGTGGCGATATTACCGGTGCCCCTGCATACTTTCTTATTCCTGATGCCGGGGATGACCTCATCACTGTCGATCCCTATATCCACGGGAATGATATCGACGTCTGTTCCTTCAGTCATGGCGCATACGCTGCTCTGTCCCTTACACAGAAGCTTTGCAACATCTAAAGTCACGCTCTTGTCACACTGGGTCACGCCTTCGGATACCACACCATTGTCAGCGCACATCACAACAAGCGCTCTGCGTGATATATCAGGGATAATCTTACCCTGCATCGCGGCTATCCTGCTGATCATCTCTTCCAAGTCGCCGAGTCCGTCGATCGGCTTGGCAATAGAGTCCCATCTGTCCTTGGATCCTGCATATGTTTTTTCATCTGGTTTATGAATGACCAATTTAGTCAATGCTTTGATATCCACTTTTACTTAATCCCCAGGAGCTCATATATCCTGTCCATATCAAGGCTTGCTCGCAGGCCTGCTGCCAGGAGCTCATACTGCTCTTCCTTATATGACTTCATATCCTTTGTGGCGCTTAAATCTATCTCTCTGCCTGTCGCTCCGGCAAGTGCCGTAAGCACGCCGTCTAAGATCTCTTTCCTGTCAAATATCCCGTGTATATATGTTCCGAAGACATTGCCCCTGCAATATCCGGTCCCGTCAGAAGTAAATTCGCATACATCCTCATAAGGGTCAGTCACTCCGGTATGTATCTCATACCCTTCGACTGCGATGCCCTTAAGAGATGCGAAGATCCCGTCAGCATCTTTAACAATACCGGTAAATACAGTCCTTGTCTTCTCGCTGTCCATGACGGTATCCACTGCAAGAAGGTTAAGTCCCTCTTCCGACCCGCCGGCCTCCGTATTCAGAGGATCGCTCACCTTCCTCCCCAACATCTGATATCCGCCGCATATACCGAATATGACAGTTCCGTCATCTGCAAGCTTGCTTATCCTGTCGGCCAGGCCTGTCTTCTTAAGCCACCTAAGATCGCCTATCGTATTCTTGGTTCCGGGGATGATCAGCATATCAGGCTTACCGAGCATATCAGGTTCCGTCACATATCTTAACGACACTCCCGTTACCTGACCGAACACATCCATATCAGTATAATTGGAAATGTGGGGGAGTCTGACTGCCGCTATATCCAAGCCACCCTTATAAACCGTATTAAACTCCGAGCTTAATGAGTCTTCCTCATCAAGATGTATAGCCATATAGGGGACCACGCCCAGCACGTCTGTGCCGCTCTTATCGTTAAGTATCTTAACGCCGTCATCAAAAAGCGATCTGTCTCCCCTGAACTTATTGACGATAAGTCCCTTTACTCTGGCTCTTTCCCGGTCTGTCAGAAGATCGAGCGTTCCTATAAGCTGCGCAAAAATGCCGCCTCTGTCTATATCTCCCACCAGCAGTACCGGAGCATCGATCATCTCGGCCAGGCCCATGTTGACGATGTCGTCACTTTTAAGATTGAGCTCAACAGGAGAACCCGCTCCCTCCACAACGATGATATCGAATTCGCCGGCAAGTTCATCATAGGCCTTTTTTATCTCAGGTATCAGTTCCTTCTTACGGGCGAAATACTCCGCAGCCTTCATATTGCCGACGGGTCTGCCGTTTACTATGACCTGTGACCCCTTATCATCCACGGGCTTAAGCAGTATCGGGTTCATCGAGACTCTCGGGCTTATCTTGCAGCACTCGGCCTGTACGACCTGTGCCCTGCCCATCTCAAGACCGTCCGCTGTTATATATGAATTGAGCGCCATATTCTGGGACTTAAAAGGTGCGACCTTATAACCGTCCTGGGCAAATATGCGGCAAAGTCCCGCTGCGATAAGGCTCTTGCCCGAATTGGACATCGTACCCTGGATCATGATGGCCTTTGCACCCCGGGCGGCTTTTGTTTCTCCGTTTGTTTCGTAGTCTCCAGCCTTATCGATGTCTTCTGCGGCCGACGATCCGTCCCCGGTGTTCGCCCCGAAGGGTCCGGTTGTTTTGACAGCCGAAGACTCAAACCAGGGATCGTTTCCGAGTATGGTCGTGTCCATACCTTCGATCCCAAAAAGTCTGCGTATGAACTCTTCCGTGAATACCTCCTCAGGCGTACCTATACGGCGAACTTCCCCGTCACCCATGGCGACCACCGTATCGGAGATGCGCATGGCAATATCGAGCTCGTGAAGGGACATTATGACAGCCATGCCTTCATCTGCGGCAAACTGCCTGATACGCATAAGTATATCGAGTTTGTATCTGATATCCAGAAAGGAAGTCGGCTCATCAAGCACGAGCGCCTCAGGCTCCTGACAGATCGCTCTGGCGAGCATCACCCTCTGTCTCTGTCCGTCGCTTATGGCATTAAACTGCTTATCCGCCACATCCTGAGTATTAGTCATGTTGATGACTCTGTCGGTTATCTCTCTGTCATATTCCGACAGTATCCCGAGCATCCCCGTATATGGGTATCTGCCGGTCTCTATGACCTCGCGGCATGTCATAAGCTCAGGCTTAACAGGCGCAGTCATGACAAGCGACATCTGACGCGCGATCTCATGCGCATCAAGCGAAGACATATCCTGCCCGCTTAAATACACTATGCCGCCCCGCGCCTTAAGGGATCCGCTTATCGTCTTAAGAAGAGTCGACTTGCCGCATCCGTTGGGGCCGATTAAAGTCATGATCTTACCGGGCTTCACCTTAAGGCTGATGTCCTTTATCAGATCGCTCTTATATCCTATTGTCAGTTTTTCTGTTTGTAATCCTTTTTCTGACATATGTGTCATCTCTTATATCTTATCGCAGGACGTTGCCCGCCTCATACGCATTTTTATCTCCTGCCAGCATCCCTGCGCTTAAGCATGATGAATATGACAACAGGCACTAACAGTACTGCCGTCACACTGCTTATGCTGACTTCTGTAGGTGCAAATAAGGTCCTTGCTATAGCATCACACAAAAGCGTCACAACTGCACCGCCTAAGAATACTCCGGGGATCATGACCTTGGGCTCGGAAGTCTTTATAAGACCGCCCACCAGATGAGGCACTGCTATGCCCACAAATGAGATCGGGCCGGCAAATGCCGTAACAGAAGCAGCAAGCATGCTCGATATCAAAATAAGCGTCACTCTTAACGCCTTAATGTTAACACCCATGCTGGATGCATAGCTCTCTCCCAGTCTGTATGCACCGACAGGCTTAGAGCACAGAAATGCCGCCAGGAAGCAAACAAGTATAATGACCGCCATTATTCGGATATCCTGCCAGTTCATTCCCGACAGGCTTCCCATCGACCAGTTATGCAGATTGACGATATTGGAGTCGTCGGCAAATGTTACGACAAAATCCGTCACGGCAGAACATATATATCCGATCATTATCCCGCATACCACGAGTATTCCCATGTTCTTGACCTTAACGGATATGATGAGTACAAATCCCATGGCGATGAGCGCCCCGACAAAAGCCGCACTCACCATGCCGGTAGCGGATATGTTTCTGCCCAGCTTAAGCAGATATATCATGGCAAGGGCTACTGTAAGCTTTGCTCCCGATGATATACCCAGAACAAAGGGGCCTACTATCGGATTACCGAAGAAGGTCTGAAGCATATACCCGGACAACGCAAGACCGCCTCCTAAGAGTATGGCCGCTATGATACGCGGCATACGTATGTTCATTATTATGCTGTTGTTCATCATATCATCGCTTCTGCCCGTGATCGTATCAAAGACCTCACGCACTGATATGCCGGCACTTCCGACCGACACACTTATAAGCGCGATCACGACAACAAGGAGCGTAAGCGATATGAATGTGATGATGCATCTTTTTGTGTTCATACTCTATTTTAACTTCTTGACATAGGTGTGATCACCTTGGTCACCCGCAAATATCTCGCCCAGTTCTCTCATGAATTCCACCGTATCAGTAGTCTTCTGAAAGAGATCTTTCTCCGTACAATATACCTGTCCGTTCCGTACCGCCTTAAAATCAGCAAAAAGTCCGTTCATCGAGATAAGCTCATCAACAGAACCTATCTCACCCGCGATCGTACTGTTATATATGATGATATCCGCATCCTTCGCAGATACGTAGAAGTCCTCCATCTGCATGTTCATCGTGGACAGGGAATTGTCCTCCTTGACGGACTCATCTTCTATTATATATTCTCCGCCCGCAAGTTCTATCATTTCCGATATATAATCACCGGGCTTTCTGACATTGATAAGACCGCTGCTCGTCATATGGAAAAAAGCGACCGTGACCCCCTTATCAGCCTGTCCCATTACAGAGGATGCCAGGGCGAACTGTTCATCACTGAACTTCTGCGCCTCATCTTCGGCACCAAACAGTATTCCGTACAATTTGATCCATTCAAGTCTTCCGAGAGGGTGTTTCTCATAGCTCGACATCTCGACTATCACGGGCATACCGAGTTCCTTAAGTTTTTCAAGCGTCGACGGCTCATGATATATCATCGTATTCTCTATGACCAGATCACAGCCCTCCTTAAGAAGGAGTTCATAATCCGGAGCTCTGTATTTGCCTGCATACAGTATCTTACCGTCATGCATG
>CAMNDJ010000057.1 GCA_946535225.1 uncultured Lachnospiraceae bacterium | reverse complement strand
GTTGCTAAGTAATTTGACTTTATGACCACCCCCTTATTGCTACCGATCTACATAATCATCTTTCTCTTTGGAACGGTTATTGGCTCATTTATCAATGTAGTCATATACAGACTTCCGAAGCATGAGGATATAGTGGTGACGAGGTCTCATTGTATGGAATGCGGCTACCAGCTTGCCTGGTATGACCTGATACCTATAGTGAGTTACCTAAGCTTAAGGGGTAAATGCCGCAAATGCGGCGCTAAGCTCTCGGTTCAGTACCCTCTTATTGAGGGTACGAACGGAGTGCTGTATGTACTGATAGCAGTTATTAACGGGTTAAATGTAGATTCCCTACTCTACTGCCTGTTAATATCAGCACTTATCGCACTTAGTGTGATCGATTGGAGGACCTATGAGATCCCCATTGGAATCAACATTTTTATACTGGCACTGGGGCTGATCGCGACAGTTTATCATTATACGGATTGGCTGAATCACGTGATCGGCTTCCTTGCTGTCAGTGTATTCATCTACATTATCATCCTTGCCACCAAGGGCAGGGGCATGGGCGGAGGAGACATGAAGCTCATGGCTGCAGCAGGGTTATTACTTGGCTGGAAGGAGATAATTCTTGCATTCATCTTGGGATGCATTCTTGGTTCCATCATCCATGTGGCGCGAATGAGGATATCGAAGGCGGAACATACACTTGCTTTCGGACCTTATCTGTCACTTGGAATCCTGATAACAGTTCTGTGCGGACAACAGATACTTAACTGGTATCTGGGGTTATTGGGTTTATAGACAGCAGTCTTAAAACAACTTATGTACAGGCTTACAGAGACTGGGCCGTGGACAAAAATACAAGGTCTTGATGATTCGAGATCCTGTGTTTTTGCCCAGGGCATTTGGAGTTAGAAAGGGAAAAAGGAGTAATTAACGGATGGCAGAGAGAGTTTTAAGTATTGAAGTCGGATACTCGCTGACCAAGGTCTGCGAAGTAGAAGCATCGGGCAAAAACCCGAAGATATTCAATAGTTTCGTGATCCCTACCCCCGAGGGTATGGTACGTGACGGTGCTGTTGATGTCCATGACGAGTTCGTCAACCAGTTCTTACGCATGATGACCGTCAAGAAGATCAAGACCAAGAAGGCGATCTTCACAGTATCAAGTAATAAGATCGCAACCAGAGAGGCGGTTCTGCCTTACCTTAAAGATAAGCAGATCCAGCCTGCTATCAGAGCGAACTTAAGCGAGTATTTCCCTGTGGATGTGACACAGTATGTGTTTGCTCACACATTACTTGAGACCATATATGAAGAGAGTGAGGCTCCGGCACCGGCGGTTGAGGAAGAACCCGAAACAGATGAAAACGGCAATCCTGTTAAGAAGAAGGTTAAGGCGGTCTCTAAGTCTGCGAAGCTTGGTAAGCCTACCGGACTTAAGTTCTTAATTCTTGCAGCTCCCAAGCAGCTTGTTCAGAGTTATGAAAGACTTGCCAAGTCGTGTAACTTGGATCTTGATACTATTGATTATAACGGCAATTCCATCTATCAGGCCGCCAAGGAAGAGTGCAAGGACGGCGTACAGCTGATCATCAAGGTTGATGAGAAGAGTTCCCTGCTCATGGTACTTGAAGACGGTGTTATCGCTCTTAACCGTACCATTGCATACGGTATAGATGAAGCGATCGATACTCTCAAGCAGACCAAGGAACTCGGTGATACCGGTTCTTATGAGAAGGCTCTTGAGATCGCCAGACGTAAGACGGTCATCTTAAGCTCATTTGATGACAGAAATGAAGTCATAGATCTTGACAATGAGACTAAGGACGCCAAGATCAAGGCTGACAAGAAGGCGGTAACAGAATCACTCAGAACTCTTGTCGGCGGTATCATAAGAGTTATAGATTTCTACAATTCCAATCATACATCCCGCCCTATAGAGAAGATGTACGTTACCGGTATAGGTGCTGATTTCTCAGGCCTTTCTAACCTTCTTACCAACGAGGCGGGCCTTAAGATCAAGAATCTGACACATTTATCAGGTATTGATATTGAGAAAGTATTCAAGGATGTTACATACGGAGAGTATGTAGCTTGTATAGGCGCAGCTATCGATCCGCTCAGATGGTATCCTGACAAGGAAGAGGCCAAGGGCAAAGGCGGCAAGTCAGGCGGCAGCATGAGCAATGTCAATACGACGCTTATAGCTCTCTGCGTATTCGGTGTGTGCCTTATAGGTTCGATCGTCATGGTACTCATGACGCTCCTGCCTTATCAGAAGGCCAAGAAGCTTAATGACGGGTACAAGAAGACGATTGAAGAGCTCCAGCCTTCATATGATGTGTATCAGGAATTCTTAGCTAAGCAGGCTAATGTGAGCACCCTGCAGGCTATTGATAATCAGACACGTAACAGGAATTCTCAGATCGCTGAGTTTATAGGAAATCTCGAGAAGGATATGCCTATTTCCTTCGTTCTCAACAGCATGGATTCGGATCTTGAGACGATGACTATTGATGCGACGGTTACAACAAAGTCAGAGGTTGCATATGTTATCAAGGCTCTCAAGGACAATCCGTTATTCTCGGACGTTGAGATCACATCGGCATCCCGCATAGAGACTGAGACGGGTGAGATCACTTACGGCTTCACCGCAGAGCTTACCTATGCGCCTTACGAGGATGAAGTCATGGATGAGACAGAGGGAGAGGGGGTATAAACAATGGATATGACGATCACTAAAGGACAAAGAGATTTACTCATAGGCCTTGCAGGCGTATTGATCGCAGTTTTATGCTGGTTCTTCGTAGCAAGTCCTTATATAGAGAAAAGAGAGGCTCTTGAGGCAGAGAATGCAACACTTCAGCCCAAGGCCGAAGAATATCAGGCAGTTCATGCCAGAGTTGATGAATACCGTGAGAGTATAGTGACTCTTACGAACACGGAAAACGAGATCGTGAGCCACTTCCCGGCCAAGATCGAGAGAGAAGACCAGTTGATGTTCTGGTCAAACGTAGATGCAGCTTATCCTCTTGACTTAAGATTCGGTGATATCGAACTGGGTGAGTGGGATGCAGTGGCTGTAGCTGGCGCTGATGAGACTCAGACAGAAGTTACCTATGATGAGGAAGGCAATCCTGTTGTTCAGGACAGTCAGGTGGCAGGTCTTGAAGCTGATTACAAGCTCTATGGCGCGACCATGGCTATGCAGTTCATCTCAAGCTATGACGGACTTAAGGATCTTTTTTCATATGTTAATTCACTTAATGACAAGAATTCGGTAGACAGCTTTGAGATATATTATGACGAGGCCAACGGCATCCTTCAGGGTGCTATAGGTATGAAACTCTACTACCTTGAGGGTACGGATAATGAGTACAAGCCTTACTTCATTCCTTCTGTTCCTACGGGAGTTGATGATGTATTCCATACAGGCGGTATGGATCTTGAGGCATATCTCGCATTCCTTGCTGATGCCCTTGAAGAAGCGGTTGAGAGCAATACCGACAAGATAGGTGAGGCGCTTTCTGATTCCGATAAGAAGAAAGTGGAACAGACGGCATACCTTGCCAAGGAAGATGCTACAGTATATCACACAGACAGGGATTGTGAGTATATCAAAGATAAGGATGTAGTTGAGACTACGGTTGATAAGGCCAAGGAAGACGGCTTCCCTAAATGTAAGAAGTGTAAGAAGTAGATACAATAACGCGCGATATTTAACGCATTAACAACGCATAAAAAGAAGTAACAGAGAAGTAGAATTATCAAAATGTTTGGATTTACCGGAAGAAAAGATCCAACTGAATATTCCGACAAGGGTTTCACCCTGGTAGAAGTCATTATAGCGGTAGTCATCATGGCTATTGCCGCTATACCTATTCTTCATGCTTTCTCTACCACGGCCAATACATCGGCCAGAGCACTGGTCAAGATGCGTGCGACCAACGCGGCAGAGAATATCATGGAGGATATCAAGGGAAGATCTCTTGAGGAGGTCATTGAGACTTACGGTGACCCGTCAGTGAATTATCCCAATTTCGCGGGCAAGAATCTTGTTGATCCCGATGCGGATCCCGGCAAGGGCTATGTTCCGAGGAAGGACAAGGACGGGAATGCGATACTTGCGGGTTATAAGTTTGAACTTAAGACTCAGAACTCCAAGTACAATAAGGATATCAATGATGCTATAGACAGGGGCTTTGTGGCGACCATTGAGATAGATCCGACATTTTATCCTAATATCAACAGTGTCAATCTCTCTGATTTTGACGAGGTATCGAGTGCGCATTCAGCCATAATAACGGTGGATGAGTCACTTGATGAGCAGGCGGTCAATAAGTTCGCCGATCTTAATTCTCATATGGAGTCGCTCTATGTTATTCCGGGAGCAAAGGCTAAGTTTGAGAAGGAATTCAAGAGAGAGATCAGAGTAGATGTTACGAAGAAGGGCTCTCCTGTCGATATAGACGGTGAGACTGTCTATCCGGCGGAAGTGGCTGTTACGGTAAGTTATCTTTTGTACAACAATGCGCTTAAAAAGTATGTTCCTACCGGTTCAGAGACACAGAAACTCATCAGTAACCGCAAGATCTTCAATAATTCTGCGAACAATAACAAGTTAAACTCAGTATTCGTGATGTTTAACCCCTTATATGAGAATGCCGATGATCTGAGGGACATAATAATCGTCCATAATGATGACAATATTCCGTTCAACCTCTATGTAGTAGCTCAGGATACAAATAAGAACGCGGATGCCTGGGAGGCTTACAGGAAGAGGACTACAGGCGGGCTCATACTTGAGATATATGAGAAGGAAGTGGATGATAAGCATCCGATAACACTCTTTACGAATGTTCATGAAGATGTGGAATATCAGCGTCAGACAACTTCGACATTAAAGGGGACCCAGTGCTATATCAATCTGGCCGACCCTTTCCAGTCGCCGGAGAGCACGACGGATAAGTTTGATGATCTTATCTATAAGCGTGCGATCAATAAGAAGGGCAAGTGGCAGGAGGATGATCCCAAGTTTACCGAGGCTCTTGAGACCAGAGATATCGACGGTAAGCATCTGGATGCATCCAAGATCGAGGATAAGATCTACGACGTGAGAGTCACTGTCGAGAAGTCTGAAGAGAATGCTGTTACCAAGGAAGGCAATGAGAAGAAAGAAGATATCGAGAATACCGGAAGCTGGCCCACGATGGTCACACTCACCGGTACGTTAGTGGATGAATAAATAAGGACAGTAATAGTTTATGAGGAAGTTCTTAGACAGGATCAAAAAGAATGATAACGGTATGTCTATAGTGACAGTCATTGTCGCTATAGCTTTTGTTGCTATTCTCGTCAGCATCATCATGATGTCCAGTGTCGTTAACTTCAAAATGAAGAGCGTCAATGTATATGCCAAGGATTCGTTCTATTCGGCTGAACAGGTCGTGGACGAGATCAATGTGGGATTACAGCAGATGGTTTCGGACGGCTTGAGTTATGCATATACCAGTGTGATGACGCAGTACGGTATCGAAGATATGACGGCTACCGACAAGAACAACATGGTAAGAGCTGCTTATTATGAGTATCTATGGGAACATCTGGGCGTACCGTCCGGCGGTACCTATGATAAGACAAGATACCTCGTACAGGATAAGACTGACGATACGAAGGGCTTGTACGGTTTGCTCAAGGAATCGACCAAATGGCATGAAGCACCCGGTGCTACTGAAGAGGAGATCTACGGCGCATTCCTTCGTTCCAACGGAACTCCCGAAGGTGACAGTTACACCGGTGTTCTCAAGACTTATGAGGCCTCAGGTATTGTTCTTAAGGATCTTACCGTATATTACAAGGATCCCAACGGATTCATATCAGCGATCAAGACGGATATAAGGCTCGGATATCCCGAGTTTGCATTCTCCGGTACGGATATACCCGAGATAGCCAATTATGTGTTTATCACGGATACGGCTTTTGTACAGCATGGTTCGAGCGGTGATACAACAGAGATCAAGGGTAACACCTATGCCTACGCTATGGATGTCAGGGGCAATACGCTTGATTTTAAGCCTTTGGAGAGCGATGAGGATATTCATATAGTGGCAACGGATCTTGCATTATCTAAGGGCGGTATCAAGACCAATGCGGCTTCGGCTCTCTGGGCAAGAGATATAGAGGCTAAATCAAGTGATGTATCGCTTTCGGGTCAGACTTATGTACTGGATGATCTGGATATCACGGGACGTGGATGTAACATTGCGCTTAAGGGCTACTATACCGGTTTCGGTAATTCGACCGTTAATTCCAAGGAGAGCAGTTCGATCCTTGTAAACGGAGCGGATACATCTATAGATTTAAGCCTTACCAAGAAGCTTTCTCTTGCCGGACGTTCATACATCGGATTATCTGATAAGAACGGCAAGATCGGTAATAAGAGGTATTATTGTGATACCTGTCACGCATGGCGTGATATCACGGCGGATCCCGATGAAGAAGTCATCAAGTGTCCGACATGTAATAATGAGATTGCTAACGGTGATGTATATATGGGTGAGTCCATAGCGGTCAAGTCTGACCAGCTCATGTATCTCGTACCCGGTGAATGCATAGGCGTCGTACTGGATGATGACAAGAATCCGCTGTCATCTCTCTATGGCAAGAATCCGCTTACGCTGTCTGAGTATAACACCATCATGGGCAGGGTAGGCACTGATAGCAAGTTCGTCGAAGTATCGGGCGCTAAACCCCTGACCAAACTTGGAGGAACGGATTCGGAAGGCAACACCATGAATCTGGCTGCTTTTGTCGCTACGGATGCAAACGGCAAACCCAAGGTGGAGAAGAAGTTCTTAAGATCCGCAGATGGAAGCGGGACGCTCGTATACTACTATATGAGCTTTAAGGATGAGATATCAGCCAATACATATTTCATGAAGTACTATAACCTCAATAAGGATTCGGTCGACAGATACATGAGTAAGTATCTGAAGGCCATAACGATGCCGACGACAGGTGTCGTATCGATGAAACTCGATATGGCGGCGGTCGCTCTGGACGGTAACAAGACTGACGGTTATGAGATCGCGGATTATGTACGTGTTCCGGAGGGCGGCAATACGATATCCGAGAGCTTTGAGGTCGCATCTGAGGATTATACCCATCAGTATCAGGCATACTGCAGTAAGTTATCGTCGGATTATGATACGATAGCTGATTCGGCTAATTCCGATATACTTCGTACCTCATTCCCCAAGTACGATCCTGAGAATAAGAAGATGAAGACTGCCGAGGCAGATTCTCGCAACAAGGAATACAATCCGGATACGCATAAATATTATGATGACAATTACTATTCCGTATTCAAGAATCTCGTAGACGAAGAGATCCTTAAGGATATGTGCGGCGGTCATGCCGGCAGCATTGAACTCAACAGCTCCGAAGGTAAGGTTCTCCTTATCTACAGTGAGAATGTTGATGATATCAAGCCTGTAAGCACAAACTTTGATTTGATCATCGCAAACTGCGGCGTCAGCCTTTCATCATCTTCATTCAAGGGCACCATACTTGCGAAGGGCGTTATAGAAGTACCCGCTAACGGCGGTAAGTTCGAATCCAACGCTGATAAGGTAGGCTCATGTCTGCTTAATGAGACCGATGATCATGTATACAAAGTAAGCGATGTATTCGGTGATACCGATGAACTTAACTATACATCTGCCATTAAGGGCACAGGCAAGACCGTTACTACGTCAAGCCTTGTAACATATGAGAACTGGACCAAGAATGTTAACATCAACTAAGATATCATTCAAACTGCATAACAGGGCAAAAATGAGGGCGACTGACAATAAAGGACTGTCCATAGTTGAGCTGATAGTCGTGATCGCTATCATGGCTGTGCTCATAGGACTTCTTGGCATGTCATTGAGTGCTCTGTTCGGAACAGAGGCCAGTCAGGCTGCGCGCAAGACTGAAGCTCAGCTTAACGATGCCAAGACAGGCGCTATGACAAGGGCGGCCGAATATATGGTCATCAGATATATAGACATAGACGTAGACATAGACGGAGACGGAGACATAGACGGTGAAGATCAGGAAACCATGGCCAAGTTCGGCGTTGACAGGTCCGGATTCTATGCAGAGAAACATATATCTACTCTTACCAATTCGGATTCATCTCTTAAGAAGGATTATGGCGGAGTGGAATATACAAGGATCGCTTCAAGCAAGGTGACCATCAAGGTAGGCGATACGGAGATATTAAGTGACGGCTCTAACGGCGTGAAGATCGAGTATGACCGAAGGACCGGAAGATTATATGATGCGGATTTTGTTACCGCTGACGGAAAGGCTTCTGCTACAGGTGTTGACACATCTTCTCCTACATCAAGCATGGAGCTTACCAAGATGACATTTAAGGCCGGAATGAGGACTTATGAGATAGACTTCGATCCTGTAACCGGAAGACATACTATAGTAAATTAACTGTTGTATCAGGTTTAGTATAAGGCAAGGAATATGAACCGTAAGAATAACAAAGGTTTATCATTAGTTGAATTGATAGTGGCTATAGCTATACTTGCAGTCGTAAGTATAGGTATATTGGGTTTTGTTGCCTTTTCATCACGTAACTACAGTTCGGCAAATAAGAACGTGAAGTTGCAGTATGAGCAGCAGATGACTGTTAACAGGATCCGCGATATCGTACTCGAGACAAGTCGCGGTATAGCATTTGATGATGCAACGCACAAGTTGACGGTATTCTCGGATACGGCAGGCAGCAGTCTTGCGGACGGTTCGATCGATCCTACGTCAACCCCGGTCATTCTTACACAGATCTATTTCACCGAGCCCGGTGCGGATGAGGAAGCAGGCAAGTTATATCTGTTGTCCAAGACTTTCTCGGCTGCCGACATTGAAGGCAAGGAATTCTCTTCGATCTCCGTGACAGGAACAGCAAGTCTTCTGACAGACACGATCACGGCTTTTGATGCTGACTTAAGTAATGTAGGCAAGGGCAAGGTAACTCTTCACATCACCTTCAAAGTAGGTGAGAAGGAAGTAACCGTTAATCCTGAGATTGCCCTTCGTAATATGATAGATATCATTGGTGACGATACCAAGCTTGATGAGCTCTACAATAAGGAGATCATCGAGTTTAGCAGTAATGTTCAGAAGGTTGAGATATCACGCGACGGCAAGGTCTTCGGTCAGGCCAAGACTGACACTATCGCTATGGCAGGAGATTCTACTACTGTTGATTATGATGCGATAGTTACCAAGAAGAGCTTCTTCAAGGGCACTATCGACACAACGGTCAAGTGGGAATTAGAGGGTGTCAAGGCAGGTCATGAGCAGTGTATAACCATCGATGAGTCATCAGGTAAACTCACTCTTAAGAACGCCGGTGGCAAGACTCCTTCAGACTACGTTGATGCGGATACATTCGTTATCAAGGCTATCAGTAATGAGGATCCGACTAAGATAGCCCGCCTCCGTATCAAGATAACTACGGGCGGCGTATATCCGGAGAGTATCACCTTTACCGAGACGCATAAGATGGATCTTATGAATGCGCAGGAGATTTATAACTTCTCGCATGCCATAACATATACATCACCGATCAAGAATTCAGCCGGTACAGAGGTTAATCCTTTGACAGGCAATGATGTATTCACGAGGATAGCCTATACGGTTTATGAAGAAGATAAGACGACTCTGGCTAAGATCCCGAAGAATGCCGGATTCTCAGCGACCAAGGTGGACGGAGTATTCAGAGCAGTCAAGTCGATGGAGAAGAAGACCTATTGGATCAAGGTCGCTGTTCTTCAGAAGGATAAGAACGGTGAAGAGGTCAATAACTGGCTTAAACTTACGATCGGTGAGATCCCGGACGGTCCGACTCAGTTCACTATTCCTGAATTATACACCGTAGATGAATACAGAAGAGCAGATGATAATGCTGCCAGTGTACAGTGGACCAATGGCGTTCCGACGCATAAGGCCACAAACGCGGCAGGTAATGAAGTTGATATGCCTTACTACTACTGGTATGAGTGGGAGATCGAACCTGTCGAAGGATGGGGAGAAACCGCCAGAACCAGGTTTGACGGTAATGTATA
>CAMNDJ010000056.1 GCA_946535225.1 uncultured Lachnospiraceae bacterium | reverse complement strand
AAACGTCGACATACGGGGCATTTATCGTATTACCCTCTATTTGGCTCTCCAGCTTGCTAATTAATTCACGATTGATTAAATGCAGATTTCTCTCATCCCTTGCGATCTTTATCAAAAGTCCCGCCAGGTCGTCTACGAGCATCATATTCCTTATATCAAGGTACAGAGCATCCTGCTGCAGTGATGCTCTGTGCATATATCCGCTGAAATGCACGTTCAGTCCGTCATATATGCAGGTCTTGGTCGAATCCATGAGTCCGCCTGCGATCTTGCCATCCTTTATAAGCGGGCCTCCGATGGCTCCGACATCATATCTGTTGAGGAACGTATTATATGCCGTACGTCCGCGTACGGTACTCTTAAGTTCATCCCGCCGTTTTACTATGTCCCCGGTCTTGGGGTAGACCAGTTCATCCCTGTACTCTATCCTGAAGAACCCGTTATGCTTGGAGTGTTCGACATCAGCCGCGATCCCGGCTCTCTTAAGATAGTCTGCCACGGCTCTCCTGCCTGCTTCGTAGGCATAGGTCTTGCTCTCCGGATTGGATGCCGTGGATTCGTTATGACATCTCCAATGGTATAAGATCCGTGAAATATGACCGTAACTTAAGGGCTTTTCATCCGAAGTCTCATTAGTGGCGGCATAGGCTCTTAAGACCAGATCATGATCCTGAGCTCCGTCGTAATCGCTTCGCAGTGCCAGTTCCTTGATAAGAGAGGTCTTCATCACCAGGAAATGGCATATATAATTGTTCGTAAGTAAAAGATCCAGATTGAAACCGGGCTTGTAATTGGGTTCAAAGAACTTATCTCCTCCCGCATCGCACTTGTCTTCATCGCAGTAAATAAATGCAAACCCGCTGCCCTTCTCTTTGGAATTCTTCTCTATCAGAGTCGCATACTCATACAGGCAATCGGGTGTCAGCATATCGTCATGATCCAGTAATCCCACATAATCTCCGTTTGCCGTCCTTATGGCCGCATTGGTGTTTATTGATATGCCTTTGTTCTCCTGTAAGTGCATATACTTAAGCCTGTGATCCGAGTATGACTCACATACTTTTCGCACTCCGGCAAGTCTTGATGCATCGGCGATTATAAGTTCAAAATTCCTGTAGGTCTGCTTAAGGACCGAATCTATGCATGCACGTAAATACGTCTCCTTAGTCTCATAAGCCGGGACGACAATGCTAAACATAACGGGATCCGGCCAAATCTTCTTACGCTGTGCTTCAAGCACTTCATCCGATACGGGTATAAAGCTGTAATCCTGCTTGCCCGTTATCCTCTCCATCGATGCATAGAAAGTATCCTCTATTCCGTTTTTCTTAAGGTAATTCACCGTCTTTCTGATATTACCGAATGCCATAACCAACCTGCCTCGATAGGATGTATACAATACTGCCTACCCTGTACGGGTAGGCAGATGAGTTCTGTATCTTACAGATACGATTTGAGCGCCTCAGTGAGCGCCTCGTTCTTCTCCTTAGCGTCCTGTAAACTGTTTCCCTTAACACCCATATAGAACTTGATCTTGGGTTCTGTTCCCGAAGGCCTTGCGCAACACCACGAATCATTATCCAGTTCAAAATACAGGACATTTGATCTCGGCAGGCCCGTAGGAGATGTGGCGCCGGTCGATAAGTCAGTCACGACGTCTTTTTCATAATCACGAAGTCTTAAGACCTTAAGATCACCGAAGCTCTTCGGCGGATTGGCACGAAGCTTGTCCATGATGGCCTGTATCTGCTTAGAACCGTCCACACCCTTTAAGGTGATCGTGTACATTCCCTCTTTGTAGAATCCATATTCTTCATACATCTTGATCATCTGATCCCAGAGGGTCATGCCCTTGCTCTTGCACCATGCTGCCACTTCACACAGACACATCACGGCAACAACAGCATCCTTGTCTCTTGCATGGGTTCCCGCCAGGCAACCGTAAGACTCTTCAAGGCCGAACACGTAATTGTTGGAGCCGGTCTCTTCGAATCTTAAGATCTCTCTTCCGATATACTTAAATCCGGTAAGGACCTCTATGAGCTTAACGCCGTACTTGTCTGCAATGGGGTCGGCCATATTGGTGGTCACTATCGTCTTGACCATCGCGGGATTGACCGGCATCAGGCCGTTCTCCTTACGTTCTCTCAATATATATTCCGCGATCAGCATTCCGGACATATTGCCCGTAAAAGGCACATACTCTCCGGTCTTCGTATCCAGCGCATAAATACCCAGTCTGTCCGCATCGGGATCGGTAGCGAGCACAACATCCGCATTCTTCTCCTTAGCGAGCTTAAGTGCCAGCGTAAACGCCTTGGGATCCTCGGGATTGGGATACTCAAGCGTCGTAAAGTCGGGATCCGGAAGCTCCTGCTCGGGAACTACATATACATTCTTAAATCCGAGTTCCGACAATATCCTGCGGACAGGCTTGTTGCCCGTACCGTGGAAAGGCGTGTAGACGATCTTGATATCCTCAGCCATCTTCTCTATGACATCGGGATGGATGATCTGCTTCTTAAGCTCAGCCATATACTTATCATCTATGTCCTTGCCTATGACAACATAGAGGCCTTTATTCACAGCCTCATCCTTAGACATGGTCTTCACGTCATGATAGTCCGTTACTTTCTTGACTTCCGTTATTATCTCCTCATCCATGGGAACGGAAACCTGAGCACCGTCCTCCCAGTATACCTTGTATCCGTTATATTCCGGAGGGTTGTGGCTGGCTGTTACGACTATACCCGAGATACATTTAAGCGTTCTCACTGCAAAACTGAGCTCGGGAGTAGGTCTTAACTCATCAAAAACGTATGCCTTGATACCGTTTGCATTAAGGCACAGTGCCGCCTCATCGGCAAACTCAGGACTCATCCTTCTTGAATCATATGCTATGGCCACACCCCTGTCCTGGCCGCCCTTCATGATTATATAATTGGCAAGTCCCTGTGTAGCCTTTCTTACGGTATATATGTTCATCCTGTTGGTTCCGGCTCCGATAATGCCTCTTAATCCGCCGGTACCGAATTCGAGTTCCTTATAGAACCTGTCTTCGATCTCTTTTTCATCTCCCGAGATACCCTTAAGTTCCTCCTTGGTCGCAGCATCAAAATAGTCATCATTCAACCAAAAATCATACTCGTCTCTGTAGCTCATGCAGTAGAACCTCCTTGTTTTAGTGACCGATCCGCCTTACGCGGATCACTTGAATATTTTAGCATATCCTGACCGAATAGTCACTTCGGTCAAGGGAGAAATTCGGGTTAAAATACGGGTCTCCGGCCTCAAGTTCCGCAGCCCATTTCTTTTTAAAGAACGCACTCTCTTTGTTGTATCTTTCGGCATTTTTGCCTGAATCGTCCAAGCCTCTGCTCTTGGATTCAAAATGATACAGCTCCGCAAACGGCGTAAAGACATTTAAAAATCCCTGGCGTCTGAGTCGCAGGCAGAAATCCACGTCGTTAAGCGATACCGCGAAATGATCGTCCAGACCGCCTAACTTGGTATACAGGTGCTTAGCCACCATAAGACATGCTCCCGTGACCGCCGTAACATCCTGCGCGTAACAGAGTCTGCCCATATAGCCGAGATTATCATAGGATTTTCCGTAATGTGTATGTCCTGCCGTCCTGTGAGCACCGAGTCCTATGACAACGCCTGCATGCTGTATCGTCCTGTCAGCATACAGAAGCTTGGCCCCGACTGCGCCGACATCCTTGCGCTGGGCATACATCAGCATCTCTTCCATCCAGCCCGGAGTGATGACCTGCGTATCGTTATTAAGCAGTACGACATACTGTCCGTCGGCGTATTCCACACCGTAATTGTTTATCCTTGAATAATTGAAATCTCCGACGTATCTTAAGAGCTTGATCCTTGGATCCGGCAGTTTCCTGTAATAATCCTCTATATCTGTCGTCGATGAATTGTTCTCGACTATTATTATCTCGAAATTGTCATATGTGCTCCTGTTTAAGATCGAATCTATGCAGCGCTCCAGATCCTCCCTGTGATCTTTGTTAGGGATGATGATGGATACCTTGGGATGACCGATAAGCTCATATCTTATCCTGAATATGGTCTCAAATGCCCTGGTGCTTGAGATCTCGAAGTTCTTGAAACCTTTAGAGCTTAAATGATCGGCAACCGCACCCTTTGCAGCTTCTATGGCATAGCTCTTGGCTCCTATATCCTTGGCCGTGCTTCCCGAATGCGATCTCCAGTAATACATGAGCTTGGGAACATGCACGATATTTCTTGCCCTGTCCGTGAGTCTTAATATCATATCGTGGTCCTGACTTCCGTCAAACTGCGATCTGAACAGCTCCGTTCCCTCTAAGAGTTCCCTCTTAAAACAGCTGAAATGACAGATATAATTGTTGGCTCTTAAGTTATCTATGGCATAATCGGGCTTAAAATGCATGGTGATCATCTTATCTATGTTATTGCCCTTAAATGTCGTCTCATCGCAATACAGATAATCCGCGTTCTTCTCATTGATCGCCTTGACATATTCAAACAGTACGCTCGGATGCAGGATGTCATCATGATCGAAAAGTGCGAGATATTCGCCTTTTGCATCAGCCACGCACTCATTGGTATTGCCTGATATCCCGAGATTCTCCTTAAGTTTCCTGTAACGGATCCTCTTATCTGCGCCACTCTGTCCTTCGAAGAACTCCCCGACATACCTGTGATCGTTATCTGAGCCGTCCGCCAGCACGAGTTCCCAGTTCTTATATGTCTGGGCCTTCACCGAATCGACCATCTGGATCAGGAATTCGACAGGAGTATTGTATAAAGGCACAAGAATACTTATAAGAGGTTTGTACTCGAATTCAAAGCCCTCTTCATATGCCCGTCTTGCAGCATCCGGGAAGCTTTTTTTGCCATAGCTTTTCTTGGCCTTGGCTTCTCTTATCTTATAAGCCACCTTACTCAAAAAGCCTTTAAGCCCGCCAAGATTCTTTATCCGGGTCTTAAGCTTACCCGTCTTTAACATAAGATCCCTTATCCATTTGGTATGTCTCCAAATCGGATTGTTATGGATCCTGTCCAGGCGATAGCTTAAGCTTGAATTCTCTTCTTCAAGCCTGGCGATCCTTATAGCGGCTTCCCTGTTCTTGTCCCGCTCTTTCTCATAGAGTTCTTTGTAATTATCACTCATTTAACACATACCTGTTGGTGAACCTGCACAGCTTAAGCCTTGAAGCAAGACCTCGAGCCGATACACCCACCTGATACTCGCCCTTGGGTAACTCACTCATATCCGGGATAGCCGAAAAACCGCATAATGCAGGCCTCTCGTTTTCATCCAGATTGATCTCTAAATCCGGTCTGTATATTCTGTTACACGGCATCTCATAAATATCGCCGTTTTCGCCTTTTAACAGCAGTTTGAATTCAAAGCACGAATTGTCGCTTCCCGCAACGAAAGCATAACCGCCTATATATATCGTATGATCGTCTTCGGGATCTGTTGATACGGGTCCGAGCCAGTATTTAAGAGTCCCGCACTGTTCTAAGCTTATGATCAGGCAATCATCATACTGCGACGGCCGGAAAGCCTTTCTTATCTTCTTCGGACTTATGCGCAGAAGGCGCCTGCTCCCGTCATATTCATACTCATAAGCGTAGGTATAGTTGCTGTCAAGGATATCCCTGGTCAGGTAATCATGATAATAAGGATCTTTCATATAGAGATCGGGATGCTTCTCATAGAGCCTCTGTCTCTCCGACTGAAGCCTTAATATCTTCTCCTTTGATTCGTCATCTCCGCGGCTTAACGATTCATAATGCCACAGATGCGTGGTGTTCACGACTACATTATAATATCCCTTCTCATACAGGGTAAAGCATATGTCTACATCATTAAATGCGACCGCTAATGATTCATCAAATCCACCGACCTTATCAAACTTATCCCTGTCAATAAGAAGGCAGGCTCCCGTCACGGCGATCACATTGCGATCCTTATCCGATGCATGATCGTAATAGACTCTGTTGTCTTCTTTATACTGCAGTTTATGCACGGGACCCAGTCTGAGATTGGTGATACCGCAATGCTGGATCACCTTACTCTCGGGGTAGTATAATTTGGCTCCCACGGCCCCGACATGGTCTCTTATCGCGTATTCAAGCATCTTAAGCAGCCATTCACTGTCTCTGACCTCTATATCGTCATTCATAAATAGCAGATATTTTCCCTCTGCATTTGATGCAAGTTGATTACATATCTTTGAGAAATTGAATTCCTGCGGCAAATACAGATATCTTGCGCCTTTGAAGCAATCATTCTCATTCTTTTTAATCTCGCCCACATACTGCTCAATCGTGATTTTATTTTCAGGTGTGCTACCGTTGTCAAGTATGATAATCTCGTATGTTACACCTGTTATTCTATCATTCTCTGATCTGGTCCTTCCGATCAGGGAATCGATCAGTTGCCTTAAGATCTTCGGGTTATCCTTAGAGGGGATCAGTATCGAAACCATGCCCTCAGGCTTATACATGTCTTTGTTTAAGTTCTTTACGCCTTCAGGATAGAGTGTTTTAGTGTAATCGTTATGGTACAGCACATAATCTATATGTCTGACCTGTTCCCTGTTAAGATCCTTAGTCGCACTGAGCACAAGCTCATATATATCTTCCTTATCATCCGGAATAACGCAGCGCTTCATGGCTATGACGTTGCCCATATACAGATAGCTCGTAAGCGTATCCGGTGACCACTCCGGGCGTAATGTGGGATTCATCCTGACGGTCCTGTTGGAATTATACTCGTCCTCATCTCCGTATACCACCATTGTATCCGGATATGCATTAAAGGCCGAGATAACCGCATGCAAGGCTCTGGATGCGAGTTTGTGCCTGTCATTTACGAAAAGAACGACGTCTGCAACAGGTTTGGTTCTTCCGATCTCCTTATATTCGATCACCTGAACATCATCCGTATTTGGAAGAGTTCCCGCAAGATACTCAAGTTCTTTCTGCTCTATCCATGAATCGTATGACACATATGAATCATCCAAAGCTTTAAGATATCTGTTATGCAGTTGTCTTATCCTCGGAGCCCTGATAAGCTCCTTTACTGTGTTAAGCATTTGCTGTCCTTATCAAAACCTGAATCTCTTAGATACTTCCGTCCTAAGCGCCGCTGTCATATCTCCGGGGATAACAGCCGTGTTCATGCTCACATGCATAGTATTCCCGGTGCTTCTCACCTTGTCCTTGACCTCTATGACTATGCAGGGATCGTCATAATAGAATATGAGCAAAGCACCGTTTCCGGCAGGCAGTTTCTTACCGTTTACGTATACGCGCTTATTATCCGCCACAGGAAGCGCTTCACCGTTAAGATCAATAGATCTTAACGTGGTCATGCAATAGTCCATCACAGGATCTATCCTCACTCTTACTGCCTTGCTCGGCACGTCTATGTCAAAGGCTATATTTCCCGCTCTGTCATAGCTCTCGGATACAAAATAAGACTCTTCTTCCGTAAATCCTGCCCCCGTATCCATATAAACCTGTACGGATCTCTTAAGAGCCGTTTCAGCCGCATCAACACCCGGCCTGTCGGGAGAGATCACTGCTCCGCCTATCAATTCTCTGAGTTCGCCCATACTAAGGCGCTTTCCCGTCACTTCTTTCTGGAAGGCCGCCTCCTTATCACGCAGGCCTTCAGCCTCATCAGGAGTAAGTCTGAGACTGTTGATTATTAATTCATAATTAAACTTATTACGCTCGTCGTCCTCCAAAAGATAGCAATAAAGCGCTCTGAAAGCCAGTTCTCTCACGGGCACCTGCCTGTATTCCGTCCATTCGTAATCTATGACTGTCCACGGTTCATTCATATAATCATCCGGGACAAGTATATTGGAAAAGACCAGATCATAATCCGCTACAGCCTTGTCCTCTCCGTATCCTATCCTCGTTACATATTCGGCGAACAGTTTGGCAAATGATGCGTCATCTCCCTTTCTTACGAATCCGTCGAATATCTCGGACAAGGGTCTTCCCTCTGCAAGGTCAAAACTTACGCTTAAACCGTCCTCCGATGCATAGCACGGACAGATCTTTAACTTGCTCCCCTCATATCTTCCGCTGAGGAGCTCGTAGTTTTTACGCATGTTGGATATATGAAGGCGTCCCGCATCACCCGCCAATGCCCTTTTTACGACCTTAAGGCCGCTTATCTCGGTGCAGATGGCATATTCATCCGTTCTGTCATTGGAATAGCGTACATAGTCCGTTTCCGGCCTTCTTCCTATAACGGCCAGATAGGAATTTGAGAAGAAGGGGAACTGTCCCTCATCCAGCAATCCATCAAATACAGCCTTTTCATCAAACAAAAGAAGTCTGTCTCTGTCGAAGTTCCTTAAGTTATTGCAGAGTTCTCCTTTGTCCGGAAGTCTGTTGTCGGAAAAAAGTGTCGTCATGAACTTGTAATCCGGATAGGGATAGTAAAAATGCACTTCATCACAGCCCGCGCTCTTACAAATATCCTCGATCCCTTTCTTAGAGAAAGTCCTGACTCCGCCTCCGTCCTTATAGCACTCTATGGAGCTAAAGTACGTGCCCAAATGGTCCTCTGCGCAGCCTGCCCAGTACTTAAGGCCGTATCTGTTCTCTATTGCCATAACAATGCGTCCGTCAGGCTTAACATGACGCTTAAGGATCTTAAGGAAGTCTTCGTAAGGGGATTCGGATCCGATATAGCTCTGCCCGTACTCGAATACGCCTATGAGCATCACATAATCATAGTCCGTATCAAGCTCGGGTTCATAATCCGTGAAATTACCCACGTTTATCGTTATATTGTCATATCCGTCATGTCTGTATGCATTGATAAGACTCCTTCTGCGGGAAAGATCGACACAATCCACTCTGCCTGCTCTTTCTGCCAGCGAACCTGTTATGGCCCCGCATCCGCTCCCGACTTCCAAGACTTTCATTGTCCTGTCTATCGGCAGCCAGTCAACTATATTCTTTCGCTTATCGGACAGATGATAGAGAACCGGCCAGCTTGCTTTCTCCTCGATGATCCTCGGATATTCCATAACGGAATATGAGCGAACTATATCAAGTATCTCATCCTCGACGCTTCCGTCGGAATAGATATCCTCACCGCTGTAATGCGCATAATTCAGTTTTACTTTGCCGATCTGTTCGTTTTCCATCACACTATGCCTTATATGCAGCACATGCTGCAGTTATCCGGTCTTCGGTCATTTAACCTCTATGACCGAGTTCATATCGTAGAAACCCACCGTATCCTTGTCGGATATCACGGTTAAATTGATCACGTCATAGAGCCTGTGGTATACCACAAAATCATCCTTTTCATAGCCGGTACAGCCGAATGAAAGGAGGTATTCGCCGCCCTGCAGATTCATATCCTGGGTAAAGGTGACAGTCTTAGACTCTCCCGCTTTTACCGGCTCAAGGAAGGCCTTCTCATACATCGTATTTGTGCCGGTTATCTCGGTTCCCTTGATATTCTTGACAGTAAATGCAAATATCGGACCTGTTATATCAGCGGCAAAATCCACGGTAAAATGTATCGTAAACGGCTCACCTTTGATGATGGCAGTAGTCTTAAGACCATTCTTGTCAGTGATATAGTAATCATTTATCGTGGCGCGACCGTCGCCGTACTCCAAAAGTTCAGGATTGATCGATGAATCGAGCGCTTCCTTCTTCTCCTCACCATCCGCTTCATCTGCAGGCGCCTCGGTATACTGCCCGACAAGGACCTGCTTATATGCATCTATTATCTCCTTGGGGCCGCCTTCTCTTAACTTGACGCCTTTATTTAGCAGAACCACTCTGTCGCAGTACTTGGCGATCGAAGTCAGATCGTGGCTGACGAAGAGTATAGTCTTGCCCTGAGCCTTAAATTCCTCGAACTTGTGATAACACTTGGCCTGGAAGAAAACATCACCCACGGAAAGCGCTTCGTCTACTATGAGTATCTCGGGATCTATGTTGATCGCCACGGCAAAGGCCAGGCGCACGAACATGCCGCTCGAATAGGTCTTGCAGGGCTGATAGACATATTCGCCTATATCCGCAAAATCCAGTATATCCTGCAGCCTGTCATCGATCTCCTTCTTGGAAAAGCCCATCATGGTGCCGTTAAGATATATGTTCTCTATACCGTTGTATTCCATATTGAATCCGGCACCGAGTTCAAGCAGGGCGGATATCCTTCCATCCACTCTTATCTGACCGGAAGTCTGGCTTAACACTCCCGTGATTATCTTAAGCAAAGTACTCTTGCCCGAACCGTTAGTCCCGATGATGCCTACTGTCTCACCCTTGTATATGGTCAGATCCACATCCTTAAGCGCGGCATGATCGGTGCTGCGGCGTTTCTTAGGATTTACGGCCTCCCTGAATCTGTCGCTGGGCTTGCCGTAAAGCCTGTATACCTTCGATATTTTATTGGCTTCGATCGCGATCTGTTGCATGAATCTGTTCCTCTCGGATCGTGAAAACATAAAACACCGCGGGCACGCT
>CAMNDJ010000055.1 GCA_946535225.1 uncultured Lachnospiraceae bacterium | reverse complement strand
GCCATGGATCAGGGCGTTCGTATGCCGGATGTTTGTGCATATTATATAAAAACCCGGTCGCATTTTTGTTAATATAGACAGGACCTTATCGCTTGCAAATCAGCACGCAATCGGATATATTATCTCTGACAATCATTTTGATCTTAACGGGCAGGCTGTTCAGCCGTCGCTTGATCTGACGGATCATTGCGTAAGCCCGATCCCGGTATTGATGACAATAGCATGATCGAAAAGCACGGATCATAAGCGCCGGTCACGGTTTTTGTGACATTTAAAATGAGTACTTTTTATCGTACACTACTTTCTGCTATCCTTGGGATACAGGGGCGCGGTGCGGACTGATCGGTGATGAGATGAGAAGTCACACGTGCAGGCAATTTGTATAAAAAAGTTATTGACAAATCCGAACAGATGTTTTATTCTTGAATCGTCGGGAGAACATTTGTTCCGAATCAGGAAGGAGATCTTTAATGGACAAGACAGAGAGACTTAAGGCGTTGGACGCTGCTATAGCACAGATCGAGAGACAGTACGGCAAGGGAGCCGTTATGAAGCTGGGTGATCAGGGAGCGAACATGAATGTGGAGGCTATACCCACAGGTTCTTTGAGCCTTGATCTTGCGCTTGGCATAGGCGGTATCCCCAAGGGACGTATCGTTGAGATATACGGACCTGAGTCTTCAGGTAAGACCACGGTCACTCTTCATATGATATCAGAGGTACAGAAGAGGGGAGGCATCGCCGGGTTCATAGATGCGGAGCATGCGCTCGATCCCGTATACGCCAAGAATATAGGAGTAGATATAGACAATCTCTACATCTCACAGCCGGATTGCGGTGAGCAGGCTCTTGAGATAGCCGAGACGATGGTGCGTTCGGGCGCCATAGATATAGTAGTTGTCGATTCCGTGGCAGCTCTTGTTCCCAAGCAGGAGATAGACGGAGATATGGGTGATGCAGTCATGGGTGCACAGGCCAGACTCATGAGCCAGGCGATGAGGAAGCTGACTGCAGTCATCAGCAAGTCCAATTGTACGGTGGTATTCATCAATCAGCTCAGAGAGAAGCTGGGGGTTATGTTCGGTAATCCCGAGACCACGACGGGCGGACGTGCACTTAAGTTCTATTCATCAGTCAGACTTGATGTGCGCAGGACCGAGTCCATCAAGCAGGGCGGTGAAGTGATAGGTAACAGGACCAAGGTCAAGGTCGTTAAGAATAAGGTTGCACCTCCTTTTAAGGAGGCTGAGTTTGATATCATGTTCGGCAAGGGTATATCCCGTATCGGAGATATCTTAGACCTTGCAGCCGATAATGATATCATCGTCAAGTCCGGCGCATGGTATGCATATGAGGGCAATAAGATAGGCCAGGGACGTGAGAATGCCAAGCAGTTCTTAGAGGAGAATCCTGGAATCTGTGCGGAGGTTGAGACCAAGGTCAGAGAGCTTTTCGGCATAGAGACAGATCCCACACCCACAGTGGCAGGAGAGCAGGCTGCCAAGGCTGATGAGGCTAGGGAAGCCAAGGCTGAGAAGAAGTAGACATGAATGATGAGGAGAACCTGAAGAAGGCAAAGTTTAGATTACTTGGTCTTCTTCAGAGGCGGCCGTATACCGAATACCAGTTAAGGACTAAGTTATCAGCATCGGGTTTTTCTCAGAGTGTAGCGGATGAGGCCATGAGATACGTGTCTGAGCTTGGGCTTACGGATGATCTTGAGTATTGCAGGAATTATATTGCATACAGCAGTTCAAGGAAGAGCCGTAAGAGGATGATAGCGGATCTTTGTCAGAAGGGAGTGCCTAAGGATGTCATCGCAGAAGCTATGGACAGCGTTATCAATGACGGAGATATGGCAGACGAAGATGAGTTGATACGTAAGCTCATGCAGAAACGGCATTATGACGCTTCTTCGGCTACATTCGAAGAGAAACAGAAGATGAAAGCATATCTGTACGGTAAAGGATTCGATCCGGATGCTATCGGGCGTTGCCTATAGGGCAACGCCCTTACGCTTTCACGGCAGTGATCCGCGCCGCACCGCACCCCGCGATGGCAATGTACGGCGGTAAACAGCAGTAACACCCGGCAGTAAAACCTATTGACATAACTTGGCGTAAAGTGTAATATTGATATGTTGTATTGCTATGGTGGAGTCACTCTACAGACTCTTCATATATAGTCATTAGTACAATGAAAATTAAATAAGGAGGTACTGCTGCAAATGAATCCTATTATCATAGTGATTGCAGTGGTGGCAACTCTTGTTTTGGCGGTACCTGTTACTGCAGTCGTTACTTCGAACGTACAGAAGAAGGCGGCTAAGTCCAAGGTGGGCAATGCAGAAGAACAGGCCAGAGAGATCATTGACGAAGCTCTTAAGGTGGCTGAGGAGAAGAAGCGCGAAGGTTTGCTCGAGATCAAGGAAGAATCGATCAAGACCAAGAACGAACTTGATAAGGAGATCAAGGAGCGTCGTGCGGAGATCCAGCGTAATGAGCGTCGTATTCAGCAGAAGGAAGAGAACATAGACCGCAAGACAGAGTCCATCGAAAAGAAGGAGGCAAGCCTTAGTGCTAAAGAGGAATCCCTCAACAAGCAGAAGGAACAGATTGCCAAGCTCAACGAGGAACGTGTACAGGAACTCGAAAGAATCTCTGGTTTAACCTCCGACCAGGCAAAAGATTATCTACTTAAGATTGTTGAAGAAGAAGTAAAACACGAAACGGCTGTCATGATCAAAGAACTTGAGAGCCGTGCCAAGGAAGAAGCTGATAAGAAGGCCAAGGAATATGTTGTCGGTGCCATACAGAGATGTGCAGCCGATCATGTATCCGAGACGACCATATCGGTGGTAAATCTTCCGAATGATGAGATGAAGGGCAGGATAATCGGTAGAGAGGGTAGAAATATCCGTACTATCGAGACCCTTACGGGAGTCGATCTTATAATAGACGACACACCGGAAGCAGTCATCCTCTCAGGCTTCGATCCTATCAGGAGAGAAGTTGCCCGTATCGCCCTTGAGAAGTTGATCGTAGACGGACGTATACATCCGGCGAGGATCGAAGAGATGGTCGAGAAGGCTCAGAAAGAAGTCGAGGCCATGATCAAGGAAGAGGGTGAAGCCGCACTCTTAGAAGTCGGCGTTCATGGAATTCATCCTGAGCTTGTTAAGCTCCTTGGTAAGATGAAGTTCAGAACAAGTTACGGACAGAATGCACTTAAGCATTCGATAGAGGTCGCTCAGTTATCAGGACTTTTGGCTGCGGAGCTCGGACTTGATGTAAGAGCTGCCAAGCGTGCAGGTCTTCTGCATGACATAGGTAAGTCCGTAGACCATGAGATGGAAGGCTCGCATGTACAGTTGGGTGTAGAACTCTGTAGAAAATATAAGGAGTCTGCGCTTGTCATCAATGCGGTTGAGTCCCATCACGGAGATGTGGAGCCCACATCACTTATCGCATGTCTGGTTCAGGCGGCTGATGCGATATCGGCAGCAAGACCCGGTGCGAGAAGAGAGACGCTTGAAACTTACACAAGCCGTCTGCGTCAGTTAGAAGAGATTTCAAACAGCTTCAAAGGAGTAGATAAATCATTTGCCATTCAGGCCGGTAGAGAGGTTCGAATAATGGTTGTACCGGAACAGGTTTCGGATGCGGATATGGTATTGCTCGCAAGAGACATATCTAAGAAGATCGAAGAAGAGATGGAATATCCGGGACAGATCAAGGTCAATGTAATACGTGAATCAAGAGTTACGGATTATGCAAAGTAAGACAGAGGAGTCGCAAGAGATTGCGACTCCTTTTTTACATTACTGTTTTTTGAAAATGTACTTGCATATATTCTATACATAATGTAGAATAAAGTTTGTCACTGAATTGTATACAATTATACAGAAAAAATACAGTGATCGTTGTCGCAGCAGAACTCAGAGCAAATTAAGTGACCGCCGCAGCGGCAGAACTCAGAGTATGAATATGGACTAAGAATACAGAGAGGTTTTTCGTATCATGAAGTCTTACAAGGAAATGACAAAAGAAGAACTTAAGACATTGAAGGAGCAGTTGGAGAAGCAGTATGTCGATGCCAGGGGCAAGGGACTGAACTTAAACATGGCAAGAGGCAAACCGTCGACCACTCAGCTTAACATGAGCATGGGAATACTGGATTCGTTTAATTCAAACATTGATCCCGTGACCCCTTCAGGCGTGGATACCCGTAACTACGGTGAACTCGTGGGCATCCCCGAGGCACAGAGGCTCATGGCCGATATGATGGGCGCACCTTATGACAATGTGTTCGTATTCGGTAATGCATCTCTTCCCATAATGTTTGATACGGTCTCAAGATCGTATTCGTTCGGTGTCATGGGTTCTACACCCTGGTGCAAGCTGCCTGAGGTCAAGTTCTTATGTCCGGTTCCCGGATATGACAGACACTTCAAGATCACGGAACTCTTCGGTATAGAGATGATCAACATCCCGATGAATTCTGACGGCCCGGATATGGAGCTTGTGAAGAAATACGTCGAATCCGACGATTCCGTTAAGGGTATCTGGTGCGTTCCCAAGTATTCCAATCCGACAGGCCTTACCTATTCGGATGACGTTGTAAAAGCATTTGCCGCACTTAAGCCTGCAGCCGCTGATTTCAGGATATACTGGGACAATGCCTATGCGGTGCACGATCTCTATGATGATGACAAGGATGAACTCTTGGATATCATCGGTGAATGTGTGAAGGCCGGCAAGCCTGACATGATATTCGAATTCTGTTCAACGAGCAAGATCAGTTTCTCGGGTGCAGGTATCGCAGCCATGGCAGCATCCAAGGCCAACCTCGACTGGGTCAAGTCTACGATGTCAGTTCAGACCATCGGCTATGACAAGATGAATCAGTACAGACACGTTCTGTATTTTAAGGATATAAACGGTATCAAGTTGCATATGCGTAAGCACGCCGACATCATGCGTCCCAAGTTTGAGACAGTCCTTAACTGTTTTGATAAGGAACTCACGGAGCTTGCGGATGTTGTGAGCTACACAAGACCCAAGGGCGGCTACTTTATCTCATTTAATGCCATGCCCGGCACGGCAAAAGAGATCGTGTCTAAGTGTAAGGAAGCAGGCGTGACGCTCACCGGCGCCGGGGCGACCTATCCTTACGGCAAGGATCCGGAGGATTCCAACATAAGGATCGCTCCTTCATTCCCGACCGTGGATGAGATGAAACAGGCAGCTGAGATATTCGTTCTCTGCGTTAAGCTTGTAACGGCAGAGAGACTTCTGGATAAGTAGAAGAGCCCTCCTGTGGCAATAGCTACGGCATTAGACATGGCAATAGTCTGACAGTGATAGTGGCGTAGACAGGCCATTGTCCGGAGGGTCGGGTGAAGAGGTTTACCTAAGTCAAAGGATGCCACATTATGTTAACCATATGAGAGGACCTGTATAAGGTCCTCTTTTTGTTCCTATTTTGTTAAAAAAACTTAAAAAATTTTTTACAATATCTAGTGTACATAACAAAGAAGGTCAACGAGATGTTGTGGAAAATGCCTGCAAAGCCAGTAAATAAGCCAATTTGCGAAAAAATCACCATTGCATTTTAAGAATGTCGTAGGTATAATGATACGGTACGATTATCCCATATATGAGGGACAGATAGGGGATTTACAGGTAATGCAGAAAGAGATCGATTCTTTCATTTCTTATTTACATAACGTTAAGAAGACTTCATCCAACACAGAGTTATCATATCAGAGAGATCTTAAGAAGCTTCGCACGTATCTTGAGGGCCGTGGCATAAGGAATGCTTCGGACATTACGGAGGAGGCTTTGCTTGAATATATCCACGGTATGGCAGGTGAGGGTTTCAAACCGGCCACGATATCGAGGAATATCGCATCTATCAAGGCATGGTTCCACTATATGATGAGTAACGGGATGATCTCCAAGGACATCTCTCTCGGGCTCAAAGCTCCCAAGATAGAGAAGAAGGTTCCCGAGATCATGACTTTAAGCGAGGTCAATTCCCTTCTCGATCAGCCCAAGGGTGATTCACCCAAGGAGATCAGGGACAAGGCGATGCTTGAGCTTCTGTATGCTACGGGCATAAGAGTCTCAGAACTCATAGGACTCAGGATGAATGATCTGAACCTGCAGAGCTGCATGATCACCTGTCATGACGCGCACAAGGAAAGAGTCGTTCCTTTCTCGGCAACGGCCAAGAGCGCGATCGTCAGATACTTAAATGAGAGCAGGGACAAGCTTATCGGCAGCGGAAGCGTGGACAACCTCTTCGTTAACTGCTCGGGTGTGGAGATGAGCCGACAGGGATTCTGGAAGCTGATCAAGTATTACACCAAGAAAGCCGGTATTCAGGCAGATATAACACCGCATACGCTCAGACATTCGTTTGCCGCACATCTTGTGGAGAACGGTGCGGACTTAAAGAGTGTTCAGGAAATGCTCGGACATTCTGATATATCCACGACTCAGGTTTATGTGGGTATCAATCACAACCATTTAAGAGATGTATATGCTAAGAGCCATCCCAGAAGGTGATGGCTCTTTTTTCTATGCCGGATGAGCTCACAGACAAAAAAGCGGCATATTAATAATATCTTAATAGAATCTACAGGATACATTACTTGTTTAAGCATAAATAAGTGCTATTATTGACTTATGGATAATTTGGATAAGAACAGACAATTTTTGATAGAGGCGATAGCAGGACTTGTGGTGCTCATAGCGCTCATTGCGTTCGCCGTATGGCTGTTAGTACGCGGCTCAGGCGGTAAGGACAGAGGCGCACAGACCTTTGAAGAAGTGAGCATGGAAGAGGAGCAGCCACAGGAGACGGTGACGGAACCTGCGCCCGATACGGTAAAAAACGAGGCGACTGAGGATAAGGATAAGTCAGGCGGTATCGACCTAAACGAGGTGAACCGTAAAAAGACCATGACGCGTGAGGAGCTTCCTCAGGTATACACGCCCGGAGAGGCGAAGGAGTGGACTGAGGATAATTATCAGATGCCCGAGCTTTTCAACTGCTGGGCCAATTATGAGCTGGATGCCGTCACGGATATCGTGAAGCTTGACCGTTTCCGCAAGATATCGACGGCGCTTAAGGACAGCAACGATTTCTACTATTACGGAGAGAAGGATAACGAAGGCAGGCCGAACGGCAAGGGGCTGGCGGTATATGCGCATGACACCTTCTATTACGGCGAGTTTAAAAACGGCTTAAGAGAAGGCGAGGGCATGTGGGTGAGAGTGTTCATCGATGAGCCCGGTGTCGTGAACGGTATCGACGGCGTGACCTGGCATCAGTATTCGGGTAACTGGGCTAATGACCTTCCGAACGGACAGGGCCAGGAGAATATACAGTACAGTCAGGATGCGGATACGACATTCGACGATTATGCGATACAGAATGCGATCGGAGGCTTTGTCGACGGCTTCTATAACGGTGATATGTATATCATGACCAATCATGAGGGCTCTACGACAGACTGGTACGGCAAGGCCAAGAGAGGCGTGTTTGAATACAAAGGTGACAAGCAGGGCTACAAGGGCAAGCGCGCGATCTGGGAAGCCGGCGAAGGATATGAGACAGGAGAGGAAGACAACATGCGCTGGATCCTTCCGGCAGATAATGCGGATTACGGGATAGCGGGACTGAAGAAGGCATAAAATGGGCAACATTGTTGATTACGTAAGAGAATTCGGTGATAAGAGCATGAAGGAGCATCCGTTTAATGAAGCGGATGCCCTTGTGCTGTCTCAGTTTGTTTATCTTAAGTGGGAGCATATCATTCCGAAGCTTTCGGACAATAAAGATGCGATCACTATCAAGAAGATGAACAAGGTCATGCATGATAAGAATTTAGAAGGCGAAGTCTTCATGGATGACCGTTATGAACAGGATAATAAGGCGCTTTTTGAGGCGATGCTTGCAAGCAGGCGCTTTGGGCATTTGAGTTGCGATTATCTTTATGATGATATCGATAAAGATGAGGAGACTCAGTTTTTTGCTATCACGGCCTTTATCCCCGATGTGTTGCCTGTAGTTGTATTCAGGGGTACTGATGAGACGCTGCTTGGTTGGAAAGAGGATTTTAACATGGCCTACAGGGCTCCGGTTCCGGGACAGTCTCATGCATCCACCTATATCAAGCAGGTCGCACTCCGTCTGCCCGGCGGATTCATGACGGCAGGTCATTCTAAGGGCGGCAATCTGGCGGTATACTCTGTTCTTACAGCACCTAAGAGCCTCAAGGACAGGGTAGTGTGCATGTACAATTTCGACGGACCGGGATTTAACAGGGAGATAATGGAGAAATACGATTATGACTCCATAAGCGACAGAATGTTCAAGGTCGTTCCGGAGTCGTCGATAGTCGGAGTAATACTCGAGAGAGATGACAGATATAAGACGGTGACATCGACTGCAAGAGGCGGAGCCCAGCATAATCTCTATACCTGGAACATCTATGACGGCAGGCTGGATTATGTGGAGAATGTCAGCACGGCTTCAAGAGTCTTCAGGGATTCCATAACGGTCTGGATGGATCAGACCGATCCCGACAAGAGAGAAGTCGTATTCGGGACTGTGTACGATATACTGGAAGCTTCGGATGCATCCACGACCATTGAACTTAAGAGAGAACTTAAGAGAAACCGTAAGACTTCACTGAATATGTTAAAGGCAGCACTCAATGTTCCGGATGATACATGGGACAGGTTTAAATCGGTCATGAAGGAATTTAAGCTTCAGTTGTGACGGGTGTACCGGGAGGAGGCTTCGCGGTCATTTGCTTACAGGATCCGGTGTTCGCCCCGGGCGGGAGTGCGCTTGGGATGAAAAAGACTAAGTTGCGGTGATTTTTACCATAAAATGCTATTAAGATACTTGCAATACATGCCGATAATGATAATATAAGAAGTATACAGGATGTTTATGTCCTTACGACTCTTACAGCCATGGAAGGCGATATGTGAGCAAGGAGGTGCTATATGAATTTTTCGACAGGTAACGATTATTCTTTCCTCTTCGGAGGTTCTTCCGGACAGAGCGATAATTCCGGATTCTCCCTTAATGACTATGCGTCCATCAAGAACGGTTCTTACGGTAAGCTGATGAAGGCTTATTATAAGGAGCAGAATTCTGACGGCAAGACTGCGGCTGAGGTCAAGAAAGAGACTCAGACCAAGGGCGTTGAGTATTCGGAGATCGCATCGCTTGCGGATAAATTTGAGAAGGTTGCAGGGAAGTTCTCGGGTTCATCGGATCTGTTTGAGCTTAAGAGCGTGACTGCAAAGGATGAGAACGGCGTAGAGACGACGACTGAGGAATATGACAAGGATGCGATCGTGAGTGCGCTTAAGGATCTGGCCAAGTCATATAATGAGTTCATGAGCAAGGCTACGAAGTCTACTAACAAGAACGTGGCAAGACGCGCCGAGAATCTCGTGGGTCAGATGAGTGAGTATATGAAGTCGCTTAGCAAGGTTGGCGTCAAGTTCTCTGATGACGGCACGATCTCGATCGATGAGGATAAGGTTAAGAAGTCCGATATCGGGGCGCTTAAGAGGGCGTTCTCAGGCAAGGATTCGATGGTAAACCAGATAGCATCCAAGGCGAGCCAGATTGGAACGGCGGCATCGAGCGCAGCCAATAATCTCAAGGGTTATAACAAGTCAGCCAAGTATGCATCAGATGCCACAACTATTGGTAATCTGCTTAACGATCAGGCATAAGAGAGGACAGGTCGAATTAAGGATACGGAATAAGACGGATTATTTAAGCCGGCAGTTAAACTGCCGGCTTTGTTTGTCGGATATAAGGTTTGGCCTGATGTTTATCATGTCGCGTGTTTCGCATGCAGCGTTTGGCCGGATTCAGTCGGATACGGGCATTTCGTCAGATGCCCGTTGATTGCTGTATATATCAGGGAAGATGAGATCGGTGTGGTCGGTAAAGTACTGATTGATCACCCTGCGAACGTAAGCTGCGGATTCCGGAGCCTTATCGGTCATCGCCTCATTGTCCTCTACCACGTATCTGTAGGTCTCCGCAAAGAACTCAAAGTTGCTGTTCGAATTCCAGCTCGGATACCCGGCATCCTGATATTCATCAAGGAAAATGTCCACGAATTCCCCGGAATTGGATATTCCGAGCCAATATATCGTCTCATCGATCGGCATTCCCAAAAGCTCGCCCACCATGGTATCAATGCAGTGGCCGATCTCGTGATTGACGGACATCGCGATCTTATTGGCAGATGATCCGTTGATGGCTAAGATCTTCTCCTCGGCGTAGTAGAGGCCTGCATGACCGCCTGTATATGCGCCGTTATTGTCGACTATAACGATCACGCCATAGTCATCCATTGCCTGTCTTATCTCTACAGGCTCCATTTCGAAATAGTAAAAGAATGTTTTCCTGATCGACTGCGGCAGGTTCTTATGAAAATATACACCGTTGTAATATTCCAGATTTGCATCATTGGAGGCATCCGGAAGTTCAGTTACAAGCTCATCCGGTGCCACAATGGTATCTGCAAAAAGATCGTCCGAATAATCCTCATAGGGTATCTCGGGCCATGGAGTGGGAGTCGGCACGGGTGTGGGAGGCACATTCAAAAATGACGGCGACTCGGTCGCATCCGGTCCAAGGCCGTGCATATCCGTAACGGACACTGTATGCCCGCATCCGGAGAGGAGGAAGAATGCTGTTGTGATCAATAAGAGTGATCTGCGCATTTTGTTGATAGGTAGATCCGCGGCGGGGTTGCCGCAATGCCCTTGAGTTCTCGTACATATATCTTCCGTACATGATGCGGAAGATGGGGCTGGGTGCCGGTGGCACCTGTTTAGCCCCCGAACGAAGTGAGGCGGTGACTTGAGCTTGTGGCATGATGAGACGTTGAACTAGCTTGACACTGCGTGTCAAGCCTGCCGTTTCCTCGCTTCGCTCATAAACGGCCTTGAGTTCCGGTACAGATATCTTCCGTATAAATAAAGGGTAGTCCACCGGACTACCCTTTATTTATGCGGAAGATGAGACTTGAACTCACACGACATTGCTGCCACAAGATCCTTAGTCTTGCTCGTCTGCCAATTCCGACACT
>CAMNDJ010000054.1 GCA_946535225.1 uncultured Lachnospiraceae bacterium | reverse complement strand
TTAGAGCGCCGTCTTAGGGAGGCGGAGGTCGCAAGTTCGAATCTTGTCACTCCGAGCAAGCGAGTCGTATGTTTATACGGCTCGCTTTTGTTTTCGAACGGGATATGTATATTGCACAAGCGGACAATTTTTTGCCGTCGGCACTTAGCCGGCGTACCTCAGGCGGCTTAGTGCCGCTACGAGCAAAAACTTAGCGGGAGCGTGTCCGCGGTGTAATATACATATCACGGCAGAAGAGAATAGCGTGAGGTAGATATGAAACTGAATGAACTGTTAAACAGTGATAAGCTCACACTTTCGTTTGAGGTGTTCCCGCCTAAGACGAATGCGAATTTTGAGAATGTGTATAATGCGGCCATGGGAGTGGCTGATCTTAATCCGCATTACATGTCAGTGACATACGGCGCCGGCGGCAGTACCCAGGGCAATACGCTTAAGATCGCGCAGGACATACAGGATAAGCACGGCGTGACGACCATTGCACATCTTACGTGTGTCGGAGCGCTTAAGGAAGATATACATAAGGCGATAGATGATATGAAGGCTGCAGGGATCGAGAACATCCTGGCACTCAGGGGAGATAAGCCCAAGGACTATGAGGGTGAACCTTTTAAGGATTATCATTATGCGTCCGAACTCATTGAGGAGATACGTGCCTATGCCGGCAAAGATGCTTTCTGCATAGGCGGAGCCTGCTATCCGGAGGGACATGTGGATGCCGTCAACAAGACCGAGGATATAGATCATCTTAAGAGGAAGGTGGACACAGGTTGTGAGTTTCTGACCACTCAGATGTTCTTTGATAACAATATCTTCTATAATTTTCTGTACAGAGTGAGGGATAAGGGGATAACGGTGCCCGTGATCCCGGGTATAATGCCGATCACCAGAGCGACCCAGGTGGCTAATGCCATAAGCATGTCAGGCAGCAATATGCCTGAGAGATTCCGTAATCTGGTTGATCGTTTCGGCAATGATCCCGAGGCCATGCAGCAGGCGGGAATAGCTTATGCCACGGACCAGATAATAGATCTAATAGCCAACGGAGTTAATCACATTCATGTTTATTCAATGAACAAACCTGAAGTGGCAAGAGCACTGCAGAATAATCTGAATAAGATAATCAGATAACAGATCATCCTATTCATACAGACCAATAAAATATAGCCTACAGACTTTATGAGCCTGACAGACTGACAGAAAGAAGTGAAGTGACATGGGTAAAGAACTGAACGGGGACAATAAGGGAAGTAGTGCGATTATGAAGATATGCGCCTTTATAGTGGACAAGAGGAATCTTTTCTTCCTTCTGTTCGCCATATTGGCGATTTTTTCTGTGATCGCAAGAAACTGGGTTGGAGTGGAAAATGATATGGCGGCATATCTTCCGCAGTCAACGGAGACCAGACAGGGTCTTGACCTTATGGAACAGGAATTTGTAACATACGGTTCCTGCGAGATCATGATAGCAAATATATCCTATGAACAGGGTGAGAAGATCAAGAAGGATATAGAGCGTATCGATGGTGTGTTCTCGGTCGATTATGATGACAGCAGTACGTATTACAATAACGGCTCGGGTCGTTTTAACGTAACCTTTAAGTACGATGAAGATGATGACAGATGTCTTACTTCACTCGATAAAGTCAAGTCTTATATCGCTCCCTATGACAATTATCTGAGTACAAGTCTCGGAGATATTCAGGCGGAACTGATCAATGATGAGATGAAGGTCATATCCGTGATAGTCGTGGTGATAGTGCTGTCGGTACTGTTGCTTACCACGCAGGCTTATGCCGAGATCCCTGTGCTGTTAATAACATTCGGCGCATCGGCACTTCTGCAGATGGGCACCAACTTTGTATTCGGTACGATATCATTCGTGTCGGATTCGGTGACTATAGTGCTGCAATTGGCACTGTCGATCGACTATGCCATCATATTCCTAAACAGGTACAAGGAGGAACATGCTGACAAAGAGCCGAGAGAAGCCGTGATAGTTGCACTTAGTAAGGCTATTCCCGAGATATCCGGTTCGTCACTTACCACAATAGGCGGCCTTATTGCCATGACATTCATGCAATATAAGATGGGTCCGGATATGGGTATCGTTCTCATCAAGGCTATCCTTCTAAGCCTTGTGGGAGTATTCCTTCTTATGCCCGGAGTGATAATGCTTTTCGCAGATCTTATGGAGAAGACTAAGCATAAGAACTTCATTCCGAATATTCCGTTTGTAGGAAGATTTGCTTATGCGACCAGATTCTTTGTACCTCCGATCTTTGCCGTGCTTATCGTTCTGGCTTTCTTTGTATCCGACAGATGCCATTATGTGTACGGATATTCTACCGTCACCCCGCCGATCGAGAATAGTGTACAGATCGCACAGAGGATGATCGAGGAGAACTTCGATTCATCCAATCTTGTAGCTATGATGGTGCCGGCAGGCAGCTATGAAAGCGAGAAAAAACTCATAGATGAACTCGAGAGCATGGATGAGGTGGATCATTGCCAGGGTCTGGCCAATATAGAGGCAACAGGCGGATATATGCTGGCGGATAAGCTGACTCCCAGACAGTTCTCGGAACTAATAGATCTTGATTATGAAGTCGCGGAGCTTATCTATGCGGCCTATGCGATCAATGATAAGGATTATGCGAAGGTGGTCAACGGACTTGAATCATATCGCGTGCCACTCATAGACATGTTCCTGTTCGTCAAAGAAGAGGTTGATGAAGGATATGTGACATTGGATGATGATCTTAATAAGACTCTGGATGATGCATATGAGAAGATGATGTTCGCCAAGAGACAGCTTAAGAGTGACGATTATTCGAGGATACTCGTATATCTTGATCTGCCGGAGGAGTCGGAAGAGACATACGCTTTTCTTGATAAGATGCATGAAGTCGGAGCGAGGTATTATCCGGGAGGTAAGATACTGTTATGCGGTGAGTGCGTGAGCCAGTACGATCTTAAGAACACATTCTCAAGAGACAATACAGTGGTTAATGTGGTATCGATCCTGGTAGTCCTTGTGGTGCTTCTGTTCACATTTAAGTCAGCAGGTATGCCGGTACTTCTTATCGCCGTGATACAGGGGTGTATCTGGATAAATTTCTCCTGCTCGACCTTGCTTCATCAGAATATATTCTTCCTGGGATACCTGATCGTCAGCTCCATCCAGATGGGTGCCAATATCGACTATGCCATAGTAATAGCCAGCAGATATACGGAACTCAGAGAGACCATGGATCGTAAAGAAGCAATAATCGATGCCATGAACCTTTCATTCCCGACCATAATAACCTCGGGGCCGATGCTGGCATTTGCAGGTATTACCATAGGAATGCTGACATCGGATGTAGCGATCTATAATATCGGACAGACACTGGGACGCGGTACTGTCATATCCATATTCATCACGATGTTCGTACTGCCGCAGATCCTTTTAGTGGGAGATAAGATCATCGCCAGGACCGCATTTGTCATGAATATGCCGATAAGGCAGAGAGAACTGGCGGGCATAAACAGAGTCGACGGTTTTGTCAGAGGAAGGATCGACGGAGTCGTCACGGGATATTTCAACGGTATCGTACGAGGAGATATGAGTGCGTTTGTAGAGCATGGAGAAGTAAGGCCTCTTACGGAAGAAGAACTGTCGGAGTATGAGGGCTTAAGAACTTACATTGGTAAGGATTCAATGAAGGAGGCGGCAGATGTTGAAAATGATTAAGCCGGTAAAACGCCTCACGGCATGGGGCCTTATGACAATAATGACATTTGTGTCATGTGTTACCTGTGCAGATGCTATCGCTTACGGGCAGGATTTAACACGTGCATATGCGGCCGTTAAGCTTACGGATGAAAAGGAAGATATGACTGAGTCCGATGCTGAAGATGAAAGTGATGAAAGCCCTGCGACGGATAAGGATGTGAAGGCCGATACAGCCACGGACAGACAGGTGATAGAGATAGCGAATGCGGATGATCTTATAGCATTATCAGAAAACTGCAGGCTCGACAGCTATTCATCGGACAAGTACGTGAAACTGACACAGGATATAACACTGGCAGGTACGGGATATAAGCCCATCCCGATATTTCTGGGAGTATTTGACGGATGCGGACATAAAATAGACGGATTCATATACAGTGAAGATGCCAATTACGGCGGCCTTATATGCAAGACAGGAGAGGGTGCGATCATACAGGATCTTACCGTGGCTGGCAATATATCTCCGGAGGGCAAACAGATGGTGCTCGGAGGGATAGTAGGCGACAATTACGGGCATATCATTAATTGCAGATATATAGGTATCGTCAAGGGCAATGACTACATAGGCGGTATAGCAGGATACAATGAGATGACCGGCATCATAATGGACAGCTACAGTTACGGAAACATAACGGGCCAGCATTATACGGGCGGAATAGCGGGCGCCAACAGCGGAGGTATATACAGGTGCGGAAATGAGGCATCGGTCAATACAACCAATGAAGACAGAGCGATAGATTTTGATGATATCAATGTTGACAGGTATCTAAGCGGAGTATTGGATCTGTCAGGCAACAGTGACGAAGCCAAAGAAGTGAGTGCGGCCAACTCCACGATCGATTGCGGCGGAATAGCAGGATATTCGACAGGAGCGATAGAGTACTGTTCCAATGTCGGTGACATAGGCTATGAGCATGTAGGATACAATGTAGGAGGGATCGCCGGAAGACAGAGCGGATATGTTCACAGTTGTACCAATTCGGGTCATGTGCTCGGACGTAAAGATGTCGGAGGCATAGTGGGGCAGGCCGAACCCTATGTCGATCTGGATCTGAGTGAGGATATGATCAGTAAGCTTACCGATAGTATCAATGATCTTCATGATCTGATAGGTGATACGCTTACGGATTCATCGGCTCAGTCGGATGTCATATCAGACAGGCTTACAATAATACAGAAATTCGCATCCGATGCCCTGTCAAGTGCGGATTATCTCTCGGATGCGACCATTACATGGGCGGACGGCATTACCGGTGCGGCCAATGAACTCATGGGACGTGTCGACTATGCCGTGGATGAGGCAGGTAAGGAAGGCGGAGCTATAGATCATGGTAAAAGTGCGGCGACTAATGTAAGCAAGGCCGCAGATGCGCTCTCGGATGCGGCGGACGCAGCAGACATAAATAATTATATGTCCGCAGAAGAAAAGGACAGGTATGACTCTGCCAAAAATCGAATAAAGGATAATTCTGCAGAGTATCAGGGATATTATGATAAAAAGGCGGCAGAATACACTGAAGAATATACAAGGGAGCATCCCGATGAAGTGGCAAATGCAGCCAAGGCATATGCAAATACACAATTTGCAGATAGGCACGGCGGAGAGTCTTATGAAAAAGTGATCGGTGATGATGCTAAGATAATTGCTGACATAATAGCGACTCATGAGGGAGAGATGAGCAAGGATGCAGCAGACTCGACAAATGCGGCAATGGACGCTCTTAAAGGTGCTTCAAATAACCTGTCGGATATGGCTTCGGATACTGACAGTATAGCGGATAACTTAAGCAACAGAGATGATATAACCATGCCTTCACTCGGTGACGGATACAGAGCAGGGACAGGCAGCTTCATGGCAGCCCTTAAGGCTATGTCAGACAATATGGGGGCACTCAATAATGAATTAAACGGTACGACGGATGTGATGACTGAGGATATGCAGAAGGTCAATGACAGCTTTAATACCATTATGCTTCTTTTTGCTGATGCAATGGACGGGGCGCTTAATGCCAAACCCGACGATATGTATGAAGATGAGTCAATTGAATTCGCGATGTCAGCTAAGGAGGGTACCGTTGCTGACTGTACCAATTCCGGGAGGATCGAGGGAGACATTGATACTGCCGGAATAGCGGGAGCCATGGCTTTGGAATATGATTTTGATCTTGAAGGTGACAGTACAGGGATCAAGGACTCCAAAGCCGGAGCCGTATATAAGACAAGATGTATACTCAGAAGCAATGATAATAAAGGCAGGATAACAGGTACCAAGAGCTATGTGGGTGGAATGACGGGATCACAGGAGATGGGTATCATCATAGACTGTGACAATTACGGAAGGATCAAGAGCGATACGGGTGATTACGTCGGAGGAATAGCGGGCAACAGCATATCCGACATAAGGAACAGCCGTTGTAAGTGCGTATTGTCAGGCGGCAGATACATAGGAGGAATAGCGGGATATGCACACAATATTTCCGGTTGTGTAAGTATGCCGTCTGTCGCAGAGGGAGAGGAGTATACCGGAGCGATAGCGGGAGAAGTAAGTGATGATTATGACCTGCACGATAATTACTATTACTCTGAAACGCTCGGAGGAATAGATAAGATAAGTTATGAGGACATGGCAAAATGTGTAAGCTTTGATGAACTTATCGGAATGGAAGGAGTACCGAAAGAGTTCGATAAGTTAGTCGTCACATTTTTGACAGGGGATGATATAGAGACCGGCAGTATCAGTGTGGAATACAACGGAAGCATATCGTCTGAGGATTACCCCAAGCCTTATGTAGAGGACGGCAATTATATCAGATGGGAGATAGATTCTGCAGACGGCATCATACAGGATATGGAGATAAAGGGTGAGGAGGTAAGGCTTCTTACGACGATCGCCGGAAGCAGGTTAAGAGGCAACGGACAGTCAGTGATCTTAGTTGACGGATCTTTTAAAGAAGGTCAGAACCTGGGAATGCAAGAGTATAAGAACATATTGGATGCATCGGGGAATCAGATAGAGCCGTCCGGAATATACAGGGGACTTAAGGAACGGTGGGAGATAGAGATACCGGATGATCATTCTGCAAGCCACAGAATAAGGATACAGGCGCCGGCGGGAGTTAAGGATTGTGACATATATGTAAGTAACGGCGGTGAATATGTAAAAGCGGATACGAGCCGTATGGGCATGTATGAGCTGTTCGATGCAACGGGCAACAGATTGAGCATCCTGATCATTGATAAAACTGTTCCTAAATGGATATATGCAGCGACAGGTGCAACTGTAGCCGTAATTGTGTTATTATGTATTACAGTCATGGTGATGCATAAGAAAAGAAGCACCGTGGCAGATATGGCAAATAACGATTCTGATACAGAAAGGGTTAGTGAAGATGGCGATACTGTGTGACCAGCATATGCATTCGACCTATTCGGGAGATGCGAAGAGCAGCATGGAGGACATGATACTTGCTGCGATCGATAAAGGACTTAAACATATCACTTTTACCGAGCATATGGACTTCGGCTATCCGTATCTTCCGGGCGAAGAGGGAATGTTCGAACTCAATACCGATGCTTATCTGTATAATCTTCTTACCATGCGGGCCAAGTATGAAGATAAGATAAGGATATGCTTCGGGGTGGAACTGGGAATGGATCTTGATGAGGTCAGGAATAATGCGATATATGCCAAGAGTCATGAGTTTGATCTGATCATCGCAAGCGTCCATGTAGTGGATAAGGTCGATCCGTACTATCCGCAGTATTTTGAGGACAAGAGCGAGGAAGAGGCTTACGGACTCTATTTCAGACGCATGTATGAGAATCTCCTTAAGTTCGAGAATTTCGACGTATTGGGTCACCTTGACTATATCGTAAGATACGGTCCGAATAAGGATGAGAATTATAAGTACGAGACCTATAAGGATACGATCGACAATATCCTTAAGTATCTCGTAGAGCATGAGAAAGGACTTGAGATCAACACCGGGGGCCTGCGCAAAGGCATAAAAAGCGTGCATCCGACTCTTGAGATACTTAAGAAATATAAGGAACTCGGAGGTGAGATAGTTACGATAGGATCCGATGCTCACAGTACGGCTACCATCGCATCTGATTTCGATAAGGCGGAAGAGGCTCTTAAAGAATGCGGCTTTAAGTATTACAGTATAATCGAGAACCGCATCGCGGAGTATAAGAAGTTATCGTAAGGACCTGCGGATCTTACATATCCGTTTGAGGCAGGGAGATCGCTATGGCAGATATGGATTTGGGTAAGATATATGAGGAACTCGATGCTCTTAAGCATCCTGAGATCGAAGGGTACTTAAGAGATAAGATCGCAGAAGCTAAGGAGGAGGATGTATTTGATGTGTACGTCCCTCTCCTTAACGAGCTTATTGGGTTTTTCAGAGACAGCACACAGTTTGGTAAGGGTGCTGCCGTTAAAGAGGAACTGATCGGTGCACTTAACAGATACGGGCAGCAGGGTACGATGAATTATGCAACGTCCATGCTCAATATCGCCAATTTCGACAGGGCAGCAGGCGCCTATGAGGAATCTCTTAAGGAATTCAAAGAATGCGAAAAGATATATCATAAGCTGCTTGCAGACGGCGATTATCTCTGGGCTGGCTTGTATAACAATAAGTCACTGCTCTGCCAGGAGATGGGTGATAACCTTGCGGCCATAGGTGCTCTTCAGGATGCGTTATACATAGTTAAGGAGATCCCGGGGCGAGAGATCGAGGTGGCGACTACCTATGTCAATATCGCCCAGTCTTTTGCATCACTTGGTCAGATTGAAGAGGCCAAGGCTAATATTGGGCCCGCGCTTGAGATATTCGAAAAAGGCGGCAATACAGATTATCACTACAGCGGAGCCTGTGCAGTGTGCGGGGCGATCGCCTACGCCGAAGAAGACTATGATAAGGCTTGTGAGTGTTATCTTAAGGCTGCAGAGATAGTACGCCGCATAATGGGTGAGAATGATAATGTGAGACTGCTGGAATCGGCGGCCGCAGATGCACGTGCGATGATAAAAATACAGAGCGGTCAAATGAGTGATACGCCAAATGATAATGAGGCATCGGGCGAACCGTTAAGAGAAGATGAGGATCCGGCTGGTATAGATGATACAACGGCAGATGTTAAGGGACTTGATATCTGCAGATCGTATTATGAGCAGTTCGGTGCTCCTATGATACATGAACATTTCCCCGAGTATGAATCACAGATCGCCGTCGGGTTATTCGGCGAAGGCTCGGATTGCTTCGGTTACGATGATAAGGTATCAAGAGATCATGACTGGGGACCCGGGTTTATGCTGCTCATAAGAAAGAACGTTTACGATAGGATCGGAGATGAGCTTAAGAGAGCATATGACAATCTGCCGAAGGAATACATGGGGTATAAGAGAATGACTACTCCTGAAGGAAACGGAAGAGTGGGAGTCATATGCATAGAGGAGCTTCTGTGCAGATATCTCGCAGAGATGTTCGGCCTTAATGATAAGGATGATATGACTTCGGCTCTGGGCGTTGCCACAGACAAGGAACTTACGGGAGTGATAGTTAAAGAGAGACTTGTGTATGTTCCGGAGACTATACTGGCGCAGTTCGTAAATGGCGAGATATGGAGAGATGACACGGGTGTCATAACTGCGATAAGAGAAAAGATAGGTGAGTATTACAGCGATGATGTGTGGAGACACAAACTCGGTGTGAGTCTGATCCTTACCGGACAGTGCGGACAGTATAACCTGGAAAGAACTCTTGCGCGCGGTGACCGCGCTGCGGCGTTTATGTATCTGTCGGATCATATCAAGAACATGCTGCATACGCTTTTTATCATAAACCGTGTATATGCGCCTTATGATAAATGGCTCATAAAAGGTGCGGGAGAGCTTCCCGTTCATCCTGAGATCGCTGATATCATGACGGCACTTACGGATATATATAATGAGGATATGTATAAGGCATCGGCAGGGACTACAGATGAACCTGTAACAGATGATGCTCCGCAGACGGATCCTTTTGCAAGGATAACCGGTACTGTAGAGATCGCGGCACAGATCATACTGGAAGCGCTTAAAGAGACAGGCGTGATCGATGAAAATGAGGATAACTGGTACCTGGAATATCTCGGCAAGAAGATACTGAATGGCGCCCCCGATAACAGCGATAAACAAAAGGGCACGGGTGAGCCTGATCGTGACGGTATCATAAGCAGGGCTCTTGATCCGGAAGGAACGCACATGGATAAGAATAAACTGATAGATAAGATAATAAAGCTTGAATGGGAAGCGTTTGATAAGGTTGATAACGAAGGCGGAAGAGCCTTCTGCCAGGATGACTGGACGACGTTTGAGATCATGCGTAAGAGCCAGTATCTTGAATGGAATGAGCCGCTTCTTGAGAGCTTTATCGAAGATTTTGAGGCAGCCAATGCGCGCGGATGGAATCTGATCACCGAGAAGTACGGCCGTATGGAGAAGACGACCTCGCCCGAAGAGTATGCCAAGATAGAAGATAAGCTTCCGCCTCATACTAAAGAGCAGGATGCGATCATAGAACAGATCGTGGCGATACAGGTGGGGATGATGGAGGATGTCGTGGCCAAGTATCCCAAGCTTGCGGATAATGCCCGCACACTTCGTACAGCAGATGATAAGCCGTGGGATACATCTTATGAGACATACCTGCGAGGAGAATTGGGGACATATTCGGAAGTCACTCTGTCACTGTACGGCATGTTCATAGCAGAGCTTGCGAAAAAGGGTGAGAACCTGGCTTATAACATAATCTCAAATACGGCAAAGCTCTACGGTTATGATTCCATAGATGCTGCGGAAGCATCACTTTAGTCTTAAGACAGTTCGCCCCGACCGGGAGAGCAGTCTGAGGGCAGATGTGTAAGAAACGGCCGTTTTTACAAAGATTTCATAAAAATAAGGTATTTTGTGGTATTTTAATCTTGTAATTTGAAGAGGATTCTAGTAGAATAGTGTCGCTGATAAAATTTTGACAAGCCCCGAAAACCGCGTGGTTTACATAATCCGAGGGGATCGAGAGCAGTCGAAATCTAATAAATCTCATATTTTCAGGAGGAAATGAAAATGGCAGTAAAAGTTGCAATTAACGGTTTTGGTCGTATCGGTCGTCTTGCTTTCAGACAGATGTTTGGTGCAGAGGGATTCGAGATCGTAGCTATCAACGATCTTACTTCTCCCGAGATGCTCGCTCATCTTCTTAAGTATGACTCAACACAGGGTCGTTACGCTCTGTGCGATAAGGTTACTTTCGGTGAGGATTCTATCTCAGTAGACGGCAAGAAGATCACCATCTACAAGGAAGCAGATGCTAAGAACCTTCCTTGGGGTCAGCTCGGTGTTGACGTAGTTCTTGAGTGTACAGGTTTCTACACAAGCAAGGACAAGGCTCAGGCTCATATCGATGCAGGTGCTAAGCACGTTATCATCTCAGCTCCCGCTGGTAACGACCTTCCTACTATCGTATACAATGTTAACCATCAGTCACTTACAGCTGATGACAAGATCATCTCAGCTGCATCTTGCACAACCAACTGTCTTGCACCTATGGCTAAGGCTCTTAACGACCTTGCAACTATCAAGTCAGGTATCATGTGCACGATCCACGCATACACAGGTGATCAGATGACTCTCGATGGTCCTCAGAGAAAGGGCGACAAGAGACGTTCTCGTGCAGCAGCAGTTAATATCGTTCCTAACTCAACAGGTGCAGCTAAGGCTATCGGTCTTGTTATCCCTGAGCTTAACGGCAAGCTCATCGGTGCTGCTCAGAGAGTTCCTA
>CAMNDJ010000053.1 GCA_946535225.1 uncultured Lachnospiraceae bacterium | reverse complement strand
GTAGGCGAAAACTTGCTCATATCATGTGTGATGCCCTGCCAGTACAATCCCATCTTAAAACAACCGTGCATTACGTGTTTCTTATGCGTAAGTACCGTCCCTATGTGGCCGAACAGTCTCTTCATAAAACTCATTTTCTTAAATGCATAATAATCTCTTTCGGTTTTCAGATCAGGCATAGCTTGTAATTATTTCCTTATAGATTTTTATTCAGCCGTAGTTGCGGCCTTACGAAGTGTTATTCTGTCGATGATAAACATCAAAACGGCTGCGGTAATGATACATAGGATAAATGTGAGTGCGATCGCCACTCTGTAATCCAGATATCCGAAGAAAGCTGCCACCCATCTGTATATCCCCCAATGGATACAATATATGGGAAGGCTCAGTCTTCCGAGTACCACTGCTAACTTAAATCGCAGTCCCGACGTATAGGTGATCCCGCTAAGAGTAAGTGTCAGCACAAGCCCTATGATATACAGAGAGATGAGCTCCATGGGACCGCTTACTCCTACAGCTACACATATGAAGAATACGATAAGCAAGAAGATCTCGGCAACAGTAAGTAATACGGATATTCCCGATCTTTCTCTGTCCGTACACCTTCTTCTTAAATACTGCGAAGCATAGTATATCGCACCGCCCATGAGTATGCTGGATATACCTCTTATATAGCCGCCGTTTACAGGCCCCGCAAACTGCTGCCAGGGCAATACTCCTCCGAAAAGATTAAGCATGAGTATCTGTAATACTATCGGTATCAGCCACACGATAACATATCTAAATGGTTTACATAATCTTATGCGCAGAAACATTACGACAGGAAGCGCAATAAGCATCGCCGAAAGATACCACATAGGTGCATTACGGTAATTAAGCGCACTGATCTCACCCATAAGTCCGGTTAACGGCAGGAAGAGGAGTTCGATCAACATATCCTTTGATCTGTGCATTATGTCAACCGGCGCGATCGCGCCTTTTAACTTAAGATCTGTCACACATTCCAGTATATATACGATAACTGTACCGAAAGCCATATAAGGAAAGACTCTTAACAGCTTACGAATGGTATATTTTATCGAATACAGAATTGGTCGCCTCAAGATCTCAGTATCCCCGGGGCCTGTAACAGAGTCAGTCGCCCTTATTTTTTCCATGCGGGAACTGATATGACGGATCGCATAGTAACCCGTCAGCATAAAGAAGGCATCCGCCGCCAACCCGCCTGAAGGTAATAAAGAGACTGCCCCGCCGGTGACATGTCCCGAATGATGAAGAAATATCACCATACATAAGACAAAGCGGAGCAATTCAATATATTCATTCTTTCTCTTGTCTGCAGAAATACTGTTATCCATAACTGACGGTCAAACCTGCCTGCTGCCGGTCTTAAGTACGGCAGGATCATTGTCCATGATCTCGTGGTGCTTCTTCTTCACTTCATACATAAGAGAATCCCCGTCATTGATGAGATCATCTACTGTCCTGGAGCCGTCGGTGAATGCGATACCTATGCTGATGGTCACATACGGACCTCCCGGTCTGCACAGATTACGTACAGCTTTCTCCAGTCTGTGACATTTTACATCGAGTTCAGCCTGATTGATACCGCCGCTTAATATAACCGCATACTCATCGCCGCCAAGTCTGGCAACGATACCTTCGGGGAAAAACTCCTTGATATGTCCGGCTGTTCTCTTAAGTATATCGTCTCCTCTCGCGTGAGAATAAGTGTCATTGATCTTCTTGAAATTGTCCAGATCCATATATAAGAGAGTCATCTGGCCGGAGATATTGTCCTCGAGATACTCATAGAAATATCTTCTGTTATACAGACCGGTCAGAACATCCGTATTGGCCGCACTCAAAATGGAATCCTCGTATATGCGCTGATACGTGATATCCTCCATCAGACAGAAATAACCCGTCACATTGCCCTGGAAGTCCATGATGACCTGCTCAAGCACATTGAAAGAATAACTCTTGTCTCCTTTGATGAACTCAAACTCCTGCCTTGATGACTTTAGATCCTCTGAATGAATGATCTCCCCGACAGGCTTAAGGTTGCTCGACTTCCAATCCCTGTATTTGAAATTCTCAGCCTTGCGTACACCTGCCATGTCCTTAAGCGCGGTGTTCATCTGCACGGTATTCCAGTCCGCATCCAGCACTGCCATGGGGAAGGGTATATTATCAACGAGCATCATAAGCTCTATTCCCATGTTGCTTAAATTCGTGACATCATGCCCGATGCCGCAGGTACCGATCACATTACCGAGATCGTCAAACAACGGAGTCTTGTATGTAGTGAACTGCTTGATATCACCGCCGGTCAGGACCAGTTCTTCAAACGTTCCCATTTTGCGCGTGGATAATATTGACTCTTCGGATCTTCTGCATGCAAAGTCGGAAGACTCATATTCATCCCATGGTATATCCCAGATATCCGGATGTTCCTTATAAAGACAGAGATCGACCGGCTTATTGACAACTTTGCCAAAAGCCTCATTCAATATAACATGTCTGCCATTCTCATCCTTGACCCATACCATATCCGGAGAACTGTCAATGAGTGACTGGAACAGATATTTGTACAACCATTCGCTGTAACGACCGACGATACCTTCGATAATGTGCCTGATACCCTTGTACAGCACGGGTCTGGGCATATCCGTCGGAAGGATATTGTCGATCTTTTGCAGCTCATTCTCACTTAATGTAGAACAATCGCCTATAAACAGTGTATTGGTTCCGGAATAAGCGGAGAATTCCGCTAAAAGCATTGTGTCGTCACTAATGATCAGACTAAACCGTTCCTTCTGGTGATCCGGTCTGCCGTCATATGATATCAGAACAAACTCGTTCCTTACTGCCTCGTGCAGACCTTCGTTCTCGGCGTTCAGAGCATCTATCACCGATCTGATGACATCTTTCTGCCGGATATAACTGTCCAAATAAATATTTAGTTTGATCCCGATCATATTTCCGTAACTCCCGTAATCCCCTTTTTACACTCCCTGATCTTTCATTCTAAGATCAGATCAGTACACCACGCTCTGTCCGATCTTATCGGCTGTTGCCTTGTCCGTAAGCGACTCGATAATGGCCAGCGCGAACGGAATGGCTGTTCCGAGGCCTCTGCTCGTAATGATATTGCCCGCTACCGACACTTTATCGAAGCTTACCTCTGCGCCGCTTAACTCTCCTTCCATACCGGGATAGCAGCAGGCCTTCCTACCCTTAAGATGTCCTCTGTGACCCAGGATCGAAGGCGCTGCACAGATGGCTGACACCTTTTTTCCTTTTGATACATAATCATCCACCTGTTCCATGAGAGCTTCGCAACCCTCTAAATTCCTGGTCCCGGGCATTCCTCCCGGAAGCACTATCATGTTTGCTGCTGAAAAATCAACCGCATCTAATGTCATATCAGTCTTAAGCTCTATCCCGTGCGATCCGACCACCGATGCTTTGTCGGAAATGGAAACCGTAACGGTATCAATACCTGCTCTCCTGCACAGATCCACTACCGTAAGGCCTTCTATCTCTTCAAATCCATCCGCCAGAAATACCAATATCCTGCTCATCGCTCTTCCTCCGTTAAGGTGTCCATATCCTTGTGATCTCAACGATCTTGCCCTTCTCTATCCTGACCTTGGTAGAGAGATAACTATACGAATCGGAAGCTCCCTCCAGGCTGTCCAGATAATCTGCTAGTCCCTCGTAATCTGCTTCTACAGGCGTCGAAGCATCCTTATATGCATCACTTATCTTAAGGTCTTCACTTAAGGGAAGCGTGCTCGCACCGATCTGTATATAGGTGGCATAATCATCCATACCGTGAACCCTGTATGTGCCGCCTCCGTTTGAGATAAGATCCGTACCGCCTTCTTCGATCCCTCCGTTGATGATAAGCTCTCCGTCCTTGTCCTGGATCGACTCTACGACCAGAGCCTCTCCGTTTACATTAAGAGTATCTCCTATCTGCATGAGAGTGATCTCCGCAGAATCAAATAACTCCTCCGTGTATGCCCTGAAAGAAAGCGTACCTGCGTCAAGATCAAAATCCTTGATGTTGAATTCGGCACTTACTGTACTGTCCACGGGGGATGTGCTGTCATAATCCATTCCCAAAGGTCTTATATCTGAATTATGGAGATCCTCTTCGGGGATAATGCCGGTCTGATCGACCTCCTTTTCAGATTCCCTGTTGATGATGCGCAAGGCCCCGTCCGTCTCGTCTTCGGGTGCACTCTCCGACATACAGCCTGTGAGCAATGTTGCCGGAAGTGTGACGGATAACAATAGTGCAAATATCATTGGTTTTATCTTTTTCATACATTTCATTATAATGCAGAATGCGAATAAATTGAATTACAAAATCCTATTATATGTGTATAATATATTCAAAAGATTCTTCGGATCAGGAGGTATAAGACATGAAGAAATACATTGCGGAATTCATCGGTACTGCGGTCCTTGTTTTTATGGGGTGTGGAACTGCGATGCTCGTCGGCTGTGATTCGGCATCCGGTTCAGGATATCTCTTAACGGCTCTGGCTTTCGGTCTTGCCATAATCGCCGAGGCCTATTGCATCGGCAATATAAGCGGATGTCATGTTAATCCCGCTGTTTCACTGGCTGTTTTGATATCGGGAGGAATGAACAAGAAGGATTTTGCGGGATATGTGATAGCACAGATCCTGGGTGCTTTTCTTGGAAGTGCACTGCTTACAGCCATCTTCAATCTCGGCGGTATCATCGATATGACCGGCGGCTACGGAGCAAATGCCCTTGCCGGTGTCAACGGCAGCATCGTTGCGGGACTTATAGTTGAATTGATCCTTACATATATCTTCGTACTTACGATACTCGGTGTTACATCCAAGCTTGCAGGACACGGTTCTTTCGGCGGACTGGTGATAGGTTTCACACTCACCTTCGTTCATATCCTCGGAATAGGACTTACCGGTACCTCGGTCAATCCCGCCAGAAGCATTGCCCCTGCAGTATTTGCAGCGATCAACGGCAATTCAGAACCCATAGTTTCATTATGGATATTCATAGTTGCGCCTCTTGCGGGAGCAGCACTTGCTGCACTGACTTACAAGACTCTTGAGAGTTGATATCCCGTAAGAACAAAAGACTGTCATCAAGAGACTGCGATCACGGAAATTTGCAGTCTCTTTTTTTTGCAATATATGGTATAGTAAAGCCGTGTGACTGAAACAGACCCCGATCCGGAGGAGACAATGGCATATTTAGGCAAACCCGCATATACGATCGCGGTTTTACAGAAATACGATTATATCTTTAAAAAACAATACGGTCAGAATTTCCTTATAAATGAGGGCGTTTTGGAAGATATCACAGAAGGTTCGGGTATAAGGGAAGATGACCTCGTACTCGAGATAGGACCGGGTATCGGCACGATGACACAATATCTGGCAGAAAAGGCCGGAAAAGTCGTCGCCGTCGAGATCGATAAGACTCTGATCCCTATTTTGGAAGATACTTTGTCTGAATATGATAATGTCATACTGATAAATGACGACATACTTAAGGTTGACATAACAGGGATCGCGCGGAAGTATAATTCCGGAAGACCTATCAAAGTAGTTGCAAATCTGCCCTATTATATAACAACTCCCATCGTTATGGGTCTGCTTGAAGGAGATGCTCCCATAGACAGTATCACCGTCATGGTCCAAAAGGAAGTGGCCGAAAGGATGAGATGCGGTCCCGGAACCAAGGATTACGGAGCTCTTTCTCTTGCTGTCGGGTATTATGCCAATGCGAAAGTCATTTTGAATGTAAGTCCGGACTGTTTCATTCCTCAGCCCAAGGTGGGAAGTGCCGTTATCAAACTCGATCTCTATGATGAACCTCCGGTGGAAGTCAGAGATCCCTCATACATGTTTAAGCTCATCAGAGCGGGATTCAATATGCGTCGCAAGACGCTTGTCAATGCGCTGCTCGGTGGCTCTCTTAACTTAAGCCGCGAAGGCATTGAGAAGGCTCTCGATAAGATGGAACTCAGCAGGACCATACGCGGTGAGGCTCTGACACTTGAACAGTTTGCTTCTTTATCTGATATTCTTGGAGAATGATATAAATGGAAAGACCCATACTTAAAAATAAACTCTATCTGTATTTGACCGAGTTCTTCGCCGGTGTATCGGTCATGGCGGTTGAACTTGGAGCGAGCCGGCTCCTTGCACCGTACTTCAGTTCTTCTCAGATCGTTTGGACCATAATAATCGGTACCATCATGATCGCCATGGCACTGGGTAATCTGTACGGCGGAAGAAGTGCAGACAAGAATCCGGATCCGGACAGACTCTATGCCAGGATCCTTGTGGCTGCGATATGGATAGCGGCTATACCTGTTGTCGGCAAATACGTGATCATCGGTGTGGCCGGTCTCATCATCTTTACCGTAAACAGCAATTATCTGGTAATAGCCGGCTTTGTCACCTGTATGCTGGTGTTTGTTTTCCCTTTGTTCCTTTTGGGAACGGTGACACCTTCCTTAGTCAAATACTCAGTGGACAGCCTCGACGAGAGCGGATCTACAGTGGGCAAGCTCGGAGCATTCAATACCATAGGCAGTATTATCGGAACCTTCGTACCTACATTCATCAGTATTCCGGCAGTCGGAACTTCCGTTACATTCCTTATTTTTGCGGGAATACTTCTTTTGATAGCCGTTATCTACTTTGTATCGGCCAAACTTCCGATAAGTAAGATCAAGAAAGTGCCTGTAAGTATAGTACTTTTCCTGATCTGCTGCATATTGGGGCATGATGCGAGTTTCGCCTTCTGGCAGGATGATCTGACCTATGAGGGTGAGTCCGTATACAATTACCTTCAGGTATATGAAAGCCCCGATGAAGTAGTCTTATCCACCAACGTCCTGTTCGGAGTTCAGTCAGTATATCGCAAGGATGTAAGCCTGACGGGAATGTACTATGATTACGCCATGGCGGCACCTTTTATGGCTGATCTTGATGATGTGAGTGATGCCGACATGCTCATCCTCGGAATGGGAACCGGAACTTTTGCCACCCAGTGCAGAAGATACTTAAACACCGCAAATATCACGGGCGTGGAGATCGACGATAAGATCACCGAATTGGCTGACAGATACTTTGAACTCCCCAAAGATATCCCCGTGACAACATATGACGGAAGGGCGTATTTAAACGCGGTCGACGACAAATATGACGTCATAATGGTAGATGCTTATCAGGATATCACGATCCCTTTTCAGATGTCTTCTGTTGAATTCTTCTCATTGGTAAAGGACCACTTAAATCCCGGAGGCGTCATGGTCGTAAATATGAACATGAGGGGTTCTTCCGAAGGAAGCATCAATGACTATCTGGCTGATACGATATCTTCCGTTTTTTCCGAAGTCTATACTGTAGATGTGGCGGGTTCAACCAACAGAGAACTCTTTGCTTCTGACGATCCGTATATGAAGGATAAGCTGATGGACAATGTACGAAGAAATATCAGTATCAGAAACTCCTCCGCCGAAAACGTTCCCGATACGGAGAAAAGACTTGCAGATCTGGAGAACATGATGGAAAAAGTAGACTCCCGACTTTTAAGATATGAACCCGGAAACCGCCTGCTCACGGATGACAAGGCTCCGGTGGAGTTGCTCGGAATGAGAGTCATAGATGAGATCATACGTGACGAACTTAACGGTATCGACAGCATAGACGATATCATGAACATGCTATGAACAATGAAAAAAAACTTGCTCTGCCGAATAAGAAGACAGGACAGCTCTCCGGCAGAACCTTCAACATCATATTCTTATCGATACTTCTTACGGGCCTTGTTGCAGTCGCGTTCATCACTGCTCTGGTAGACCCCCTTTTTCACTATCATGCTCCGTTACCCGGCATGAGTTATTCCCTGTATGATGAGAGATATCAGAACAACGGCATCGTTAAGCATTTCGATTACGATGCGATGATAACCGGTACGTCCATGACGGAAAATACCAAGACATCCGAAGCTGATGCTCTTTTTGGAACTAATGCCGTAAAGACCTGCTTTATGGGCGGTTCTTACCGTGAGATCAGCGAGAATATCCGAACGGCTCTTGAATATAATCCCGATCTTAAACTTGTGATCAGAGCAACGGATCAGTTCGATCTGATCACTCCTTCGGACAAACATGTATCCACCGATCCTGATGCGGTATTTGTCTATCCTACTTACCTTACGGATGACAATCCATTTAATGATGTAGAATATCTGCTCAACAAATCACTTCTGTCCGATGCGATAACTAATGTAAAGATGACTCTTACACATACCCCGTCCACTACATTTGACGAATATGCCAATTGGATGAACATGTATACCTTCGGCAGAGATCCGGTTCTTGCCAGTTATTCACGTCCGCCCGCATCTGATAAGATCATTGATCTGACCGAAGAAGACAGAAATCTTATAAGAGATAACCTTAAAAAGAATGTTTTAGATCTTGCAAATGACTATCCTGACGTGACCTTCTATGTATGGATCCCTCCGTACAGCATCTGCTACTATGACGTGGAGGACCGCAAAGGAACTCTCGGAAGGTCCTTGGACGCCATGGAATATGAATGTGAACTCCTGTGTGATACTGACAATATCCGTCTGTTCGCCTTTTCCGACAGAGAAGATATAGTCACCGATCTGTCACATTACAAGGATATGGCCCACTACGACGAAGCGGTCAACAGCCTGCTTCTGCATGCCATGGCATCGGGAGAGGGAAGGATCACTCCTGATAACATTAACGACTATATGTCAGCTGTCCGTACTCTGTATGAAAATTATGATTACGACAGCATTTATGAATAACCCGGTTTACAGGCAGATCAACAGAGGCCGATATGTTATTTAACTCTTACTATTTCTTAATATACTTCCTTCCCATAGTGCTTCTTCTCTACTATGGTGCAAGGAAAATGGAACGTAATGCTTCTTTTGAAAGAAGACATTTATGGCATGACGTTTCTCTTTTTGTGCTCATAGTCGCATCATTCATATTCTATGCCTATGACAATGTATATTACCTTTCCCTTCTTGCAGGAAGTATCTTAGTCAACTGGTTTATTTCCCTTATCATGAACAACAGGGCAAAAAAGAACGGATCTGACTCTTCTCCTTTAGAAGGGGATCTCCTTTCGGGGCGAACTGTCAGGGATAAGGCTCAGAAACTCATACTCGCTGCCGGGATACTGATCGATGTAGGAGTCATCTTTTACTTTAAGTACTACGATTTCTTCATCGGCAATATGAATGCTCTCTTTAAAACCGACTTTAATCTCAGGCATATAATCCTGCCGCTGGGAATAAGTTTCTTTACTTTCCAGCAGATCTCATATCTTATAGATACATACAGAGGCGAAACAACCGATTACAGTTTTGTCGAATATGCGGCATTTGTCTCTTTTTTCCCGCAGCTTGTAGCAGGACCCATTGTTCTGCACAGTGAACTCATACCGCAATACAGAGATGAGAACAGATGGCGCCTGTCTGCCGACAGGCTGGCCGAAGGCTTGTATATCCTGGCTATCGGAATGTTCAAAAAAGTGATCATCGCAGACAAATTCGGTCAGGTTGTTACATGGGGATGGAAAGACATCACTGCCAGAAGCAGTATGGATCTCATACTCCTTTCTCTTTTCTATACTTTCCAGTTGTACTTTGATTTCAGCGGATACTGCGACATGGCGATAGGAATAGCAAGACTGTTTTCTCTTGATCTGCCCGTTAATTTCAATTCGCCGTACAAGGCCTTATCCATAGGGGATTTCTGGAAGCGCTGGCATATGACTCTTACCAGATTCCTGACAAATTACATATACATCCCTCTGGGAGGAAACAGGAAAGGGAAAGTCCGTACATATGTCAATATACTCATAGTCTTCCTTATCAGCGGCATCTGGCATGGTGCAAACTGGACTTTTATTCTCTGGGGTGTACTTCACGGATTATTACAGGTGATCGGCAGAATGTGCCGTAAGATATGGGACAAAGTACCGAAGGTCATTGCCTGGCTTGCCACTTTCATCCTTGTGGACCTGCTGTGGGTTATGTTCTATTCCCCGACTGTTTCGGACGGATTATATGTATGGAAGCATATCTTTGCTTTCTCGGATATGCATATAAACACTGAGATTTACGTTTTGTTCATTATGAACGAGATAAATACCGTATTGGGAATGCTCGGCCCTGTAGGCACTGTACTTACCGCTCACTTCCAGTGGTATATGATCGCGTATCTGATTCTTTCATTTGTCATCTGCCTGTGTTGTAAGAATCTGCACGAGGAAAAGTTTAAGCCTACGATCGGCAAGGCTGTTTTGTCAGCACTGCTGTTAATATGGGCGATAATATCATTCTCAGGTGTATCGACATTCCTGTATTTCAATTTCTAGATCACTTTCCGAAGAAGAGTTTTCTGGCATTCTTATAGGTTTGATCCAATACCTTGTGGTAAGGAACATCCTTGATCGCAGCGATCTTTTCTGCTATGAGCGGTATATAGAGAGAAGAATTCCTCTCGCCCCTGTGCGGCGTAGGCGCAAGATAAGGACAGTCCGTTTCAAGTAAAATCCTGTCAAGCGGAATCTCTTCTACTGCTTCCACGACCTTCTTGGCATTGGAGAAAGTAATGACTCCGCCTATACCGAAATAGAAACCCATTTTGAGCAGTTCTCTTGCCGTCTCAACACTGTAAGAATAGCAGTGCATGACACCCGGTATATCGTGGGCAGTCTTGCTCTTTAGTATCTTAAGTGTATCTTCCGTAGCCTCTCTTGAGTGGATTATCACGGGTTTACCTATATCTCTTGCCAAAGTCAGCTGTCTTAAGAACCATTCTTCCTGGATCTCCTTATGCGGTTCATCATAATGATAATCCAGACCTATCTCACCGACAGCCAATACCTTGGAACGCATAGCAACTTCCCTGACATGCTGGAAATTATTCTCATTGAGTTCTTCCACTTCGCTCGGATGTATTCCTATTGCGGCATATACATGATCATATTTTTCAGCCAGTTCATAAGTGGTATCGACACTCTTTAAATCTGCCGCAACGTTGATAACATAGGCGAAACCTTCATCATATAAACGGCTTATGAGTTCGTCTCTGTCTTCATCAAAAGCCTTATCATCGTAGTGTGCATGAGTCTCAAATATCCTGATGTTTTTCATAAAATCTCTCCGTTAATGCAAAAATATAAAAAGTGTTAAAAAATGCTTGCTTTTATAAAAATACTATAATATAATAACATTTGCGTCTGATAAGTGTTTACATAATGCTTAAGGATCAAATAAGGACGCGCCTTTAGCTCAGTTGGTAGAGCACCTGACTCTTAATCAGGGTGTCCAGGGTTCGAGCCCCTGAAGGCGCACTAAAGTATCGGTTTTGTGGCTTAAGCCATGGGGTCGGTGCTTTTTTTTGCGTAAGCTACGAGCAGAGCAGCGGATGTTATGACGTCTGTGCACGCTTGCGGGCAAACAGGCGGCATGACAGACGTATGTTCGGCGACAGCCGAACACCGAGGAACTGCGCAGCAGTTTCGAGGTTGCTCTGCGGAGGAACTGCGCAGCAGTTTCGAGGTTGCTCTGCGGAGGAACTGCGCAGCAGTTT
>CAMNDJ010000052.1 GCA_946535225.1 uncultured Lachnospiraceae bacterium | reverse complement strand
TTATAAACAAAAAACCGGTCCCCTCTTAAGGGAACCGGTCTGAAAATCGATATACGGTTATTCTCAAGCCTTACCGTCTGAACCGAGAACGTTAACGATCTTATGAGCAACCATATCCTTAACTGCCTGGCGAGCGGGCTTAAGGTACTGACGGGGATCGAAGTGATCCGGATGCTCAGCAAAGTACTTACGGATGGTACCTGTCATTGCAAGACGGATATCTGAGTCGATATTGATCTTACATACGGCAAGCTTAGCTGCCTTACGAAGCTGCTCTTCCGGAATACCTACTGCATCGGGCATGTTGCCGCCGTACTGGTTGACCATCTTAACGAACTCCTGAGGTACTGATGAAGAGCCATGAAGAACGATGGGGAATCCGGGAAGTCTCTTAATGCACTCCTCAAGTACGTCGAAACGAAGCGGAGGCGGAACAAGGATACCATCGGCATTACGTGTGCACTGTGCAGCAGTGAACTTGTAAGCACCGTGTGATGTACCTATAGCGATCGCAAGTGAATCACAACCTGTCTTGTCTACGAACTCCTCAACCTCTTCAGGACGTGTATATGCTTCCTTACCTGATTCTACAACTACTTCATCCTCGATACCTGCAAGAGTACCGAGCTCTGCCTCTACAACTACGCCGTTGGCGTGAGCGTACTCAACTACCTGCTTGGTAAGAGCGATATTGTCCTCAAAAGACTTAGAAGATGCATCGATCATGACAGATGTGAAACCGCCGTCGATACAACTCTTACATAACTCAAATGTATCACCGTGATCAAGATGAAGTGCGATGGGGATCTGAGGATTCTCCTCAACTGCTGCCTCGACAAGCTTCACAAGATATGTGTGATTGGCATATGCACGGGCACCCTTTGAAACCTGAAGGATAACAGGGCTGTTAAGCTCACCGGCTGCTTCCGTGATACCCTGTACAATCTCCATGTTGTTTACATTGAAAGCGCCGACTGCATAACCGCCGTCATATGCTTTCTTAAACATTTCTGTTGTTGTAACTAATGACATATCAATACCTCCGTTAATATTTTTAAAAAGACTCACACCCTTACTTACATACTGTTTGGATGTCGTCGAACGCATTAATTATATAACAAACCGCCTTAAAATGAAACAGAAAATTATCATAAACAGGCTATTTCAGGGAACCAGTATCTTTAGTGCCTGTTTCATACAAGCAATATCCACTCTTTCATGTTCTCCGCCATATTCTCCGTCAAGAGTCCATGCAACAGGTTTTTCGCTTATAAGAGTAACCCTTTTTGCCTTAAATGAGGTTATGAGTCCGGCGTCGATCTCTCTCTTGGCCACGGCATCGGATAACATCATGAATTCTATCGGTCCCATGGGCTTTCTTATGAGAGTAACTTCGAAAACTCCGTCATCTAAGAGGATCTTCTTGCCGGTAATGTTCTTAAAGCCCCCAACGGACCGTGAATTGGTGATCATTCCCAACAGATACTCATCCTCGATCTCATGAACCTGTCCTTCCTCGTCTTCATATTCTATACAATAGGAGTATGCTGTCACATTCGGCAGTCTCTTGGCCCCCTCTATTATATATGCCATGTGTCCCAGCATGTTCTTCATATGCTGATCCGTATCATACGATACATCCGTAAACATCCCGAAAGCAGCGACATATACGAAGATATCATCATTGAACTTGCCGATGTCACACGGAAAAACTCTGCCTGTCATAGCGACTTCAGCGGCTTTTTTCATGGATCTCGGGATCCCGAGGCTGTTGGCAAAATCATTGGTGCTTCCGGCAGGAACATATCCTATCGGAATCTTATCACTGCACTGCATCATACCGGTAACGACCTCATCCAGGGTTCCGTCACCGCCGCTGCAGACAATTAAAGAAAAGCCGTCATCTCTCTCGATCACGGCTCTTACTGCGTCTCCACTGTATTGCGTCGGATAGGCCTCTACTCTGTAGCCTGCTCTGACAAATGTATCGATCATATCCAATAGATTGCTCCTTACCTGTCCTCTCCCCGATCTGGGATTATAGATAAAAAGCAGCCTTTTTCTGTCGGATCCTTCTCTCATAAGCTTATCTTCCGCTTAAGTAATTGTCTATCCCTTCCAGGGCAGCCTCTTCATCCGGGCCGTCCACTTCTGCTGTCAATTTCTCACCTGCATCAAGTCCCAGGCTCATCATGCCCATTATGCTCTTGGCATTGACCTTCTTGTCGTTCGTGTGCAGATAGATAGTACTGTCATACTTGCTCGCTACCTGTACGAGCATAGCAACGGGTCTGGCTTCAAGGCCGTTCTCCAGCCTTATAGTAATCTCTTTTTTAATCATAACACTCCTCATATGATCCGGCGGTACCCCTCCGCACGGAAGACTCCTTTCTCATCACACCACATTATATAAGAAGATACTCTATCTTTCAAGATGAAATACAAATATGTTCCGGGCACAAAATAAGGCGAGATTCTAATTCTCATCAGTCAGATATTGCTGAACATTGTCGTACGTGATGATGTTGTATGGAGTAAAGACATATTTGTCAAATGCAAACTCGATCGTAGCAGGAAAAGATTCATTCATTCCCATGGCATATGCCATTTCCATTATCGTCTCGCCCTGACCTTTGGCATCATTGAACACGCTGCCGTCAAGTTTCATCGTTCTTATGGCTTCCAACGCATCCTCTGTCCCGTTGATACCCACAACAAAGGGATCCAGCGGATAATTACACTCTTTGAGTGCATCCAATGCACCCAATGCCATATCATCATTATTGGCAATGACCATCTCTATCTGGAACGGATATCGGTCTGCAAGTTCTAACATCTTTGTCTTGGCCTGGTCTCTGTCCCAGTTGGCATATTCATCGCCGAGTTTCTCAAGCGCATATCCGCTGTTAACGACCGTTGTCGTACATACATTGGTCCTGACAAGGGTATCCTGGTGTCCTGCTTCCCCTTCCAATATCACATACTGGATAGTTCCGTTACCATTGACATCTATTTCCGAATACTTGTCCGGATCGGATAGTGCATCCGTTATGATCTTGGCCTGCAACTCACCCGACTGGCGCGCTATCGCTCCGACATAATACAGTTTGTTCCATCTCGCCAGATCTTCTTCAACAGGCTCTCTGTTAAAGAAGATGATCGGAACATCATTTGCCATCGCCTTGTCGATTATTCCGGAGGCATCAGTTCTGTCGACCAGATTGACACATAAGACATCGTATTTTTCAGTGATGAATTTTCTCGCCTGATCATTCTGTGTCAGCTGACTCTTCTTTGCTCCGACTATATCTATCGTAATCCTTACTCCTTCTTCCTTCTCTTTTTGTCTGCACCACTTAGTCATGTGTTTCGTTATGGAATTGACGAATGTGTCATATTCATCATATGTAAGTACAGCTATCTTGACTTCCTTGACCGGCGTCTGTGCAGAAGAGGTACATCCTGACAGAAATACCATCATAACAGCAGAAAGGATAACAGCATTAGTCAACAAAAGGGAACAATAATGTCTGATTCTCTTCATCATACATATTCTCCTTTCTGACCATCCTGTACTCTATCTCCTTACCTGTATACTTCATTACGGCATGTGATCTGTCAAGCGCATTCATTGCCGCCAGATATCCCATGCTGAATTCATCAGGATATTCAAGTGCCTCTATCTCTTTATTATACAGATTGTATATCGCCTTATTGGAAGTTGATATACAGTACACTCTTCCGGTCTTATTAAGATTATCAAGTGCATCCAGCAAAGCATCCGTTGTGGAATTATCAAATGTGACTATCACATCTGTAGCTTCCGATACTATCGCCCTCTGTATGAACATTCTTGTATTGGCATTAGTTCTGTACTCTTCTCTGGACCAGTTAATGATCTTGCCGACCTTACCCGTGATCGCGTCTCTTAATCCTTTCTCTCTTAATCGCACACTGTCCCTGTCGGTATTATCGGAGATTATCGCGATCGTGACTATATCACTTTCATTAGCTGCTATCTCTTCACCCAGAGAATAACCCATCTTATAATCATCCGTTCCGATATCGATCTCCCCGAGCTGTTTGTTCTCCTGAGTCTCCAGATATACCACAGGGATATTTATCTTCTTAGAACCCATATACTCCCTGATGGCCTTGCTGTTACACGGCGCTATGATGAGCGCATCTGCCCCGTCTTCTATCTCCCTCTCTATTATCTCTTCCTGTTCGGCCGGATCGTTTTCGGAAAGCATAGTCAGAAGACTCAGCTCAGCATTGTTCTCCTGACACACCAGATATGCTCCTTCCCGCATATTCTCCCAGCGTTCTTTATCTTCTCCGTATACTATCATCGACACATGCCCCGGAGGCTTGTTCCTGGTCGTTCCGAGACTAACCTGATAAGCAACGGTGATAAGGAGGATTATCAGCAGGACTATCACGGCTATAAGGCTTTTCTTGTCATGAAGTCTCTTCATCATTTTGCATCCTCCTCTCTGCGATATTCATCTATCGGGATCTTGGGAAGATGGATCGTCACTGTAGTTCCTTCATCAAGCTCGCTTTCTATCATCAGACCGTAGTCACCCTTGAAATAGATCTGTATTCTCTGATTGACATTCCACAGACCGATACCCGATCCTTTGCCACGGCTTCTGGCCTTGTCCGTGAGCAATGTGGCCAGCGTATCCTCAGGGATCCCCATTCCGTTGTCGGAAACAGAGATGTATATATCGCCGTCCTTTTCGTAACCGCGTACTTTTATCTCACCTTCTCCATCCATATGCTCAACACCATAGTAGATCGCGTTTTCCAAAAGCGGCTGGACTATCAGTTTGATCGTCGCACAATTCTCTATCTCCGGATCTATGTCAATATCCGCAGTAAATTTGTTCTTATACCTTACTTTCTGTATATTAAGATAATTCCTTGCATGGATCATCTCGTCGCGTATCGTTATTATGTTATTACCCTTGCTTAATGATATCCTGAAAAGCTGTGCAAGCGCTGTCACCATAGATATCGCATCCTTGTATCTCTCTCCCTCGATCATCCATACAACGGAATCCAGGGTATTATACAGGAAATGCGGGTTGATCTGACTCTGAAGCGCATCCAGCTCACTCTTACGCTTCGCCTTCTGTTCCCTTACCATGTCATCGGTAAGCTTCTTCATCTGCCGGATCATTGATTTGATGGTCCTTCCAAGATGTCGTATCTCTTGTGATCCTCCGATGAAGATATCATCCTCGTTCATGGAATCCTCATTAACGACTCCTTCCTCAAGATAAGCTATGGACTCCTCCAGCTTCCTTATGGGATCCGTAACAACATATGAAATGATATAGTTGCCGAAAATGATGAGGATAAGGATTACAATGGCTACCATGAAAAGATAATTACGCATCTGTCCCATATCAAGCGCCAGCTCGCTTACGGGTGTCACGCTTATGATCTTCCAACCGGTGTATCCGACCGTCTTGACGACTACATCTCTTTCCTGACCGTCGAATCGCTCCGAAAATGCTCCGTCCCCGTTCTTTGCATGTTCCAGATTATTCTCTTTTATCAGATCAGCATAGATCGCTTTCTGCATCGGATGATATATGATCTTGCCCTCCGGATCGCACAGATAAACGTAACCGACACCTCCGTCATTGACCTTCTCAAACATCCGCTCGATCCCACTGTAATTCATGTCGACTAAGAGCACACCGTTTCTCACATTTCCGAAATAGGTAAGCTCCACGCTTCTGGATAACGATACCACCCAGAAATATCTGTAGTTACTGTTGTCAAAGATATTCTCCACATGAGGCGTGGAAAAGTGAATGTTCTCGATCTCATCCGAGGCCTTAACAAACCATTCCTGCTTCTTAAGATCGACTCCGGGTTTTCTTGTGGATACGGGAGATGCTGCGACTATCGCTCCGTCTTCTGTCGCACAGACAATGCTCGTAAGGTTATCCTTATTGGCCTCATACAGAAGATTCATCTCCTTATTGATGCGTTCATTAGTCAGATCCCTGTTTTTTATCACACTGTAATACATTGAATCTGAGATTCCCATCATATTCCTGATATAGGAATTGAGGTTCCAGCTGACCTGATCGACTATCTGCTCATTCTCCTTGATGGTATTCTTCCTGATCGTATTGATGGAATGAGTATAGAAGGCGATCGCCATAGACACGATACTGACTACGGAGATCGCTGTATATGATAAAGAAATAGTCCATTGAAGACTTCTTGCTTTAACTCTGTCTGTATTTTGAAGGCGATGTGCCAAAATGCTTTTTAAATACATAACTGAAATAGTTAGGTTCCTCGTATCCGACTAATCCTGCGATGATATAGCTCTTTTCGTCCGTTGTATCAAGGAGTCTCTGTGCTTCATTCATACGTACATTTGTAAGATAAGTTACAAAACTCACTCCTGTTTCCTTCTTAAATACCGAAGAGAAATAAGAGGTTCCAACGCCAAGATGTGCGCATATGTCGTCTACCGACAGACTGCTCTCATTATAATGGTCGGAAATATACTGTTTCGCATCCTCGGCAAGCTTCCTCGTAGTGTCCATTCTGCCGCTGCTTATCTTCACCCTGATATCTTCCGCCAAAAATACAAGTCTGTCTGCCAGCTCATCCATAGAGGCAAAACCGTCCATCTCCTCATTGGTATTTACGCCTTTTAAGCTTGTCTCAGAGATATTGATATTATGTCCGCGCATCAGTCTGAGAAGTTCCACGATAAACTCTGCATAAAAAATCTTTAACTGATTCAGACCGAATTCCGTTTTCTTGATCTTCTCTATGAAATCGCGGATCTCTTTTTCGAGGCTTTCCTTAGTCCCGATCTTAACCTGGCGAATTATATGACGGATCTGCTTCTCGCTGATATAGTCTTCCGCATTGGATGTCGGATCTACATCGCTTATACATATGGCCTGATTCTCACCTACAAAGATCCTGTGGTGAAAAGCGTCCTTAGCTTCAAGGAATGAAGTATGTATACTCTCCGCATTGCCGTATACCCGACCTATTCCGGCTGAGATATTGGCATCTAATGACTTATGCGCTATCCTGCATATCCTGTCCATCTCCTCAACAAAGATGCTATACTGGTCCGTACTCTTAAGTCTTGCAAGAACACTCACGGTATCGAGGTAGACAAAAGCCTCCACCGGAAGTCTGCCCTTAAATCTCTCCTGAACGATCTGCTTAAGCGATACTGCCATCAGATTCTTATTAAGTTTCTCTTTATCGCTTTGACCGGGAGTTATCCTGAAAGCACCTGCACAATAGAATGCGGATTCTACCTGAATATCAAAATCCTTCTGATATCGCTCTAAGTCAAACTGCAATTCTCTGCCTTCCAGAAGACCTATGAGAAGCTGCTCCTTCATCATGGGTCTGCTGTCCTCATAGTACTTAGAGAGCAATTCCACATTGCGACGCTGTTTGATCTGCTCATCCAGCCTTTCCTTGATCCTTAGGAAAACCCTGCGCAGCTCTTCGGCGTCAACCGGCTTGAGTATATATTCCTCAGCCTCTAACTTGATCGCTTCCTTGGCATATTCAAAGTCGTCATATCCCGAAAAGATAACACTCCTGATATCGGGAAACCTTTCTTTCAGTTTCTTTAAGAGAGTCAATCCATCCATAAATGGCATCTGTATATCAGTCATCACCACGTCGGGTTCGCAGACGTCCGCCAGTTCGAGAGCATCTTCACCGTTTTCGGCTGTTCCCGAAACGGTAAATCCAATCTCTTCCCAATCAACTCTTTTTCTTATTGCTTCTCTGACTTCTTCTTCATCGTCAACGAGTATTACTTTGTACAGATCCACGGGATTATTCTCCATCTCATACGATTTGAGCACTCACTAATTGATTCTAACATTGAGCATTTAAATAAACAACAGGGTTGCAGGAAAAACTGCAACCCTGTGATACAACTGCATGAAGCAAATGATCAGTTCTTCTTTCTCTTGGAAAGAACATCGAAGGTTACCGCACCCAAGAGGACAGCACCCTTAACGATCTTCTGTATATCCGTTGACCATCCGAAGAGTGACATACCGTTGTTAAGTATACCCATTATGAACGCACCGACAACCGCTCCGACTATCGTACCTGCGCCACCGGCAACCGCTGCACCGCCTATGTAACATGATGCAATGGCATCCATCTCGAAACCGTCACCGGCCTTAGGTGTAGCCGATCCGTTTCTGGCTGCAAGGACTATACCTGCAACGGATGAAAGGAAGCCCATGTTCACATATACCCAGAAGAATACTTTGTTCGTATCGATACCGGAGAGATTGGCTGCCTTTCTGTTACCTCCGAGAGCATAGATCTGACGGCCTGCAACTGTCTTACTCGTAATGAAACCATATACCACAATGAGGATCACCATGATCAACAGTACAAAAGGAAGTCCCTTATATCTTGAAAGCTTGTAGAAGAAGAACCATATGATGAACAACATTATCGCAAGTTTAAGGACTGTCTGCCATAAAGGATTGACTGCGAAATTGTATTTCTTCTTCGTGGCATTACTCTTAAACTCAGAAAATACCAGGATGACAGAAGCTACGATAGCAACTACTATGCTGACAACATCAAGCGTACCATCACCAAACGGGATCTTAAAAGAAGGCAGGAATCCTGCTCCGATAAAGTTATATGATTCCGCGAACGGTCCCTTGGTCTGCGCCTGCAGCAAAGTATATGTAAGTCCCCTTCCCATGAGCATCGTCGCAAGTGTTGTTACGAAAGGCGGGATACCTAAGTATGCGATGAAGAAACCTGCAAATACACCGGTCAGAATACCGACAGCAAGTGCCGCAAGTATGGCAACCCACATATTCATCTTCATATCCATCATTATGATACCGGCAATGGATCCCGTAACAGCAACAACAGATCCTACACCAAGATCGATATTACCTGTAAGTACACAGAGCAACATACCGATCGCAAGAATAACAACATATCCATTCTGCATGATAAGGTTGTTGATATTCATAGGTGTTAGATTGGCACCGCCGGTCAGCAGTGCGAACACCAGATAGATCGCTATAAGAGCGAAGAACATTCCGTATTGTTTCATGTCAATCTTGACAACTTTTTTATTATTCATTTCCATCTCCCTTTCTCTGATGAGCCATAATAAGCTGCATGATCTTCTCCTGCGAGAACTCATCCTTATTCAGTTCTCCGGCTATCTCACCTTCGTTGATGACATACAATCTGTCACATGACCCTATTATTTCGGGCATTTCCGAAGAAATGACTATAATTGCTTTGCCTGCCTTGGCGAGTTCATTTATTACGCAGTAGATCTCATATTTAGCACCTACGTCTATACCTCTTGTAGGCTCATCCATGATCAGGACATCCGGCTGAGTTAACATCCACTTGGCAACTACAACCTTCTGCTGGTTACCGCCGGACAATGATCCGACTACCTGATTAATGGAATTGGCTTTGACATTGATACGCTCTTTGTATTCCTGTGCGGCTATTATCTCATCATTGGCATTTATCACTCCGTTCTTGGAGAAAAAGAAAGGCCTTGCCGCGATCGTCATGTTCTCCTTTATATCGCCGATCAGATTAAGACCATAAGTCTTTCTGTCTTCGGAGATATATGCAAGTTTGTTCTTGACGGCATCCTTGACAGTCTTAAGATGGACTTCCTTGCCATTGATGAACACACTTCCCGATATCTTCTGTCCGTAGCTTCTTCCGAACAGGCTCATAGCAAGTTCCGTTCTGCCGGCTCCCATAAGGCCTGCAAGACCGACTACTTCACCGGCACGTACTTTGATATTGATATCCTTAAGAACCTGCCTGTGCTCATCATCCGGATGGAAAACATTCCAGTTCTTGACTTCAAAGATGACATCTCCTATCTCGACACCTTCTCTGACAGGATAACGATTGGTCATCTCACGTCCGACCATCGCCTTGATGACCCTGTCCTCTGAATAGTCATCCACACCTTTGACCAGTGTCTCTATAGTCTTACCGTCTCTGATTATCGTAACCGAATCCGAAACATATTCGATCTCGTTAAGCTTATGAGAGATGATGATACAGGTGATACCGTGTTCTTTGAGCTGAAGCATTATATCAAGGAGCTTCTTACTCTCTTCATCATTAAGTGCTGCTGTAGGCTCATCCAGGATAAGCAACTCAACCTTCTTGGCCATGGCCTTGGCGATCTCTATAAGCTGTTGCTTGCCAACACCGAGGGTATTGATAGGAACGTTGACATCCTCATGCTCAAGTCCTACCTTTGCGAGCATCTCCTGCGCACGGCGCCTTGTAGCTGTCCAATCTATAATGCCCTTTCTGCTCGTCTGTTCATTTCCTATAAACACGTTCTCCGCCACGGAAAGCAAAGGAGAAAGAGCAAGTTCCTGGTGTATTATAACTATGCCCTTGGCTTCTGAATCCCTAAGATTATGGAATTTGCAATGCTCACCTTTATACAGAATATCTCCCTCATACGTTCCAAATGGATATACGCCTGACAAGACATTCATCAATGTGGATTTGCCGGCTCCGTTCTCACCGCATATAGCGTGAATCTCGCCTTTTTTAACCTTAAGATTTACATCATCAAGAGCCTTTACTCCGGAGAATTCCTTCGTAATATGATTCATTTCCAAGATGTAATCCGACATCCTATCTACTCCTTCTTGTGATCATTTGTAAAAACAGGGCGGCATATGCCGCCGCCCTGCTTATCTTAAGTGTAAACGCCTAACTGATTACTCAGCTAACTGCTCCTCTGTATAGTAACCTCCACCTATGATTACTTCCTTGTAGTTGTCCTTATCTACAGGAACGGGCTCGCAAAGGTATGAAGGAACTACGATCTTACCGTTGTTGTACTGCTCTGTATCGTTGATCTCCGGCTCTGCACCCTCTAAAACTGCCTGAACCATTTTTACACACTTAGAAGCAAGAAGTCTGGTATCCTTGTAGATAGACATTGTCTGCTTGCCTGAGATGATGTGCTTGGTAGCCATAAGCTCTGCATCCTGACCTGTGATAAGAGGCCAGTTAGCATCTGTATAACCTGCACCCTCAAGAGCTGACATACAACCGTATGAAAGACCGTCGTATGCACATGCGCAGATATCAAGATCTTCGTCTGCATAGTATCTTGTAAGGATATCCTCACATCTCTTCATAGCTGTCTGCTGATCCCATCTAAGTGTATTGTTAGATTCGAAATCAAGCTGACCTGACTTACATACGAGAGCACCCTCGTCAAGTAAAGGCTGGATCTGCTCCATAAGACCTGCATAAAGCATATGAGCATTGTTGTCATCAGGTGAACCCATGAACAGCTCGATCGTCTTAGGATCGTCCTTTGTAGCACCGCAGTGCTCAACGATGTACTGACCGATCTTGGTACCAACACCCTTGTTATCGAATGTTGCGTAGTAAGAAACAGCATCTGTGTTCATAAGAAGACGGTCGTAAGCGATAACAGGGATTCCTGCTTCCTTAGCCTGTGCCTCAACATTTACAAGAGCATCCGAATCGATAGCTGCGATAACAAGGCAGTTAGCTCCTGCTGCGATCATGTTCTCGATCTGTGAAACCTGAGCCTGAACGTCATCCTCAGCATACTGAAGATCTACAGTATAACCAAGTTCCTCAAGCTGTGCCTTCATGTTGGCACCGTCGTGCATCCATCTCTCTGAAGACTGTGTGGGCATTGCCACTGCAACCTTCTTGCC
>CAMNDJ010000051.1 GCA_946535225.1 uncultured Lachnospiraceae bacterium | reverse complement strand
GAAGAACTCCTGTATGGCCTACCATATCGGGGTTTGCAAAGTTACAGATGATGACATCATATATACCATTACCGTCCTCATCCTTGGCAGTTATAGCCTTCGAAAGCTCATCACACACAGTATATGCGCTCATTCTGGGCTTTTTGTCATAAGTGGGCACATACTTGGGTGAATCTACGAGTATCCTGTCCTCACCCTTATTGGGCTCCTCTATTCCGCCGTTAAAGAAGAATGTAACGTGTGCATACTTCTCTGTCTCGGCGATACGCGCCTGTCTCTTACCCTTTGATGCGAGCCACTCACCGAAGGTATTGGTGATCTCCACCTTATGGAAAGCCACGCTCTTATTGGGGATGGTAGGATCGTATTCCGTGAAGCATACATACTTGATATCAAGTCTCTTACGCTCAAAGCCCTTGAAATCATCATCGCAGAATGCTCTGGTGATCTCACGCGCTCTGTCGGGGCGGAAATTAAAGAAGATTATCGAATCGCCGTCCTTTATGGTAGCTACGGGCGCACCGTTCTCCTCTACGACGATAGGTACCACGAACTCATCCGTAACACCTTCATCATAAGACTTCTGTATGCCTTCCGTTGCAGATGCAGCTTTTACTCCCTCGCCCTTTGTAAGTGCGATATATGCCTTCTCTACTCTGTCGTAGTTATTATCTCTGTCCATAGCGTAGTATCTTCCGTGAACGGAAGCGACCTTACCTACGCCGATCTTGGCCATTTCTGCTTCAAGTTCCTCCACATAGCCCTTGCCGCTTGCAGGAGGTGTATCTCTTCCGTCAAGGAAGGCGTGTACGAACACCTTATCCAAGCCGTTGCGCTTGGCAAGCTCTAACAGTCCGTACAGATGAGTATTGTGCGAATGCACTCCGCCGTCGCTTAAAAGTCCGTACATATGAAGTGCACTGTTATTCTTCTTGCAGTTGTCGATCGCCTCCAAAAGTCCCGGATTCTCAAAGAAAGTTCCGTCCTGGATCTCTTTGGTTATACGTGTGAGTTCCTGATATACGATACGTCCGGCACCCATATTGAGGTGTCCGACCTCGGAATTGCCCATCTGTCCGTCCGGAAGTCCTACAGCCATTCCGCTGGCATAGCCCTTAACAAAAGGGTATTCCTTCATAAGTCTGTCCATTACCGGAGTCTTGGCCTGCGCGATCGCATTGCCCTCCGTCTTCTCATTTAATCCATATCCGTCAAGGATAAGTAATACTACAGGTTTCTTAGCCATTTCTTCCTCCAATCGATCTCTGTCTCTATCCTGTTATCTCTGATCCCTTATACCTTTATTCCTCTCCATTCCAACAATAGGTGCAGAGTTTGTCTCTGCCTATACCCACAGATTCGATAAGATCATCCAGTCTGTGGTAACGAAGTGATGTGAAATTGAGCTCCTTCCTTATCTCCTCGTTCATATATGTATAACGCTCCGAATCGGGATCGGCATATTCCTTAAGAACATTCTCTGCCACATTCTCTCCCTCTTTCTTCGCGATTATCCTCCTGGTTATCAGATCCATCTCCGATGAACTTCTCGAGAAGTTGATGAACTTACATCCGTATACTAACGGCGGACATGCAGGTCTTATATGCACTTCCTTGGCTCCGCTCTTATAGAGGAATTCCGTCGTTTCCCTTAACTGCGTACCGCGTACGATCGAATCATCGATAAGCAGCAGACTCTTGTCCTTGATAAGATCATGAACCGGTATAAGCTTCATCTTGGCTATGAGGTTACGCCTTGACTGTATCGTAGGCATAAAGCTCCTCGGCCATGTCGGCGTATATTTGATGAACGGACGCGAAAAAGGTATCCCACTCTCATTCGCATAACCTATAGCATGCGCCGTTCCCGAATCAGGTACCCCTGCAACTATATCAGGCTTAACGTCATCTCTTTTGGCCAAAAGCGCACCGCAGTTATATCTCATCTGTTCTACGCTTATCCCTTCATACGATGAAGAAGGATAACCGTAATACACCCATAAGAATGTACATATCTTCATATCGGTTCCGGGCTTGGCCATAGTGACTACGGCTTCCGGTGTCAGTACGACTATCTCTCCGGGGCCGAGTTCTCTTACAGGTTCATAACCCAGATTAAGATAGGCAAACGACTCAAATGAAGCACAGTATGCTCCGTCTTTTTTGCCGATGACAACCGGAGTCCTTCCGAGAGCATCTCTGGCCGCATATATTCCCTTGGCCGTAAGCAGAAGGATGGTCATGGAACCTTTGATCACGGATTGTGCGTATTGTATCCCTTCAACTATATTGTCACGCTGATTTATAAGAGCTGCTACAAGCTCTGTGGCATTGATATCTCCGCCGCTCATCTCAAGGAAATGAGTATTGCCCTTGCCGAACACTTCGGATACAAGTTCTTCAGTATTATTGATCTTACCGACGGTACTTATGGCGAATGTGCCGTGATGTGAACGGACTATGAGAGGCTGAGGTTCGTAATCCGATATACAGCCGATACCCGTATTGCCTTCCATTTCATGGAAATCGTTCTCAAACTTGGTCCTGAAAGGTGAATTCTCGATATTGTGGATCGCCCTGTTGAAACCTTTTTCGCTGTGATATACTGCCATTCCGGCTCTGCGGGTTCCGAGATGAGAATGATAATCCGTTCCGAAAAAAAGATCAAAGACACAGTCTTCTTTGGATGCTACTGCAAAAAATCCGCCCATTTAATGAATCTCCATATACGACAAATACTGCACTCTCCCCCGATATCCGCAATATATTGTAACCTCAAAACATCTATCTGTCTATAAAAATAGTGCATAAAAAAATGAACAAAAAACAGGAGACGGGCTCCTTCCCGTCTCCTGTGGGCCTGAAACGATCTATAGAATATTATCACTTAGCTGTTATCGATACGGCGTGCCATGTCTCATCCGATCCTACCGCACCCGAGATCGTGACGATCTTGCCGTTAACAAGACCCTTCGCATTATTTAAGGATGTATTCTTATCCAGTTTAAATGTCATAACTCCGCCTGATGTATTAAGATACAGTACCTCTTCCGTCGACTTGCTCTCAACGGTACCCGAGAATGTTATTGTCGAACCTTCGGGGGCGGTACTCTCGGGTCTCTTACCTACTACCCTGGCAACATGCATATTGGCATCATCGCCTCTGTATACATATGCGGTAACCTTATTGCCTGTAGTGAACATGAAGCCCGATGATGTATCGGTATTGTCATCCACTACAAGATACATGAGACCGTCCTTGGTCTGTAAGTATAACACTCCGCTTGATGACTTCTCACCGGGAGTACCGGACACTTCTATTGTATTGGGTGTGGATGTCTCCGATGAAGAAGATGCATCCTGCTCCTTGGCAGTCTCAGTTGCGACCGGAGTCTCCGTAGTCTTCATCGCAAGCAAAGCTGCCTGTGTAGCTGTTGACTTGGACTTAGCTAAAGAATTGTCAACTTCTGCACCTATTATCCTGTCTGCATGCAGTGCCTTATCCGTACCCTTATATACGCCTACATATACTGATTTGCCGGGGACTATCTCCTTACATTTGCTCTTGTCGGTGTCGCTGTCTATCTTGATCTCATAGCTTCCCGAATTAAGTGAGAAAAGCTTGAGCGTATCCGCAGTGCTGGCCTTTGTTACCGTTCCCTGTATCGTTGCGAGAACTTCTTTAGCCTCTGCCTTGGATGCAGGTATTACTGAAACCATCACACCGAGCGTAATAGCTGCAGCTGTCATCATTATCTTATTAAAAGTATTGCTATCTGATCTCATCTTATTCCTCCCAACTCATATTCCTGTGATTATCCAAATCAATCCTAACATTAAGATCACTCCGTATATCATGCTCATTCCTCATAGATCACGATCCTGCCTTAAGCCGGTGACGAAATAAGCGTGACTCTTCGTACCTTCCTGTCGTCTGCAGGTTCATTATGTTCGTATTTCTTAGTCAGTTTCTCAATATCCCGCATATATCGGATGAATTCTTCATCGCTCATCATCATGGGAACAGATCTGATACTGAGCATGTCCCTGTCCGGATCCGCCTTCTCATCCGTGTAATAATCGGCAAAATCCTGTGCCAGTCCAAGGAGCTTAAACTGCGCCTCGGTATCTCCCATTCCGTCTGTCCCTGCTCCGGTAAGCTCATCAGCAAGTACATAGGTGTGTTCCAAAGTCCCTCTTATCTGCCTCTCGCCGCTTACCTTGATAAGTCCGCTCTCATTAAGGAGTCTGACCTGTCTGTACATCGTGGCCTGCGGTATATCCGAAAGCGCAGCGCCTATCTCTCTCACCGTGGCATTCCCGTGATGGTGGATATATTGCAGGATCCTGTGTCTGACCTGATTGAGCAACAGTCGCTGCGATTCCTTCGCGTTCCTCTTTATCTTCCTGCCCATCTGCCATATCTCCCGCCTGCATAAATGCCGTAGATCCGCGCATTTATTATTTTCAATTATGATTATATTATCGTTTTTGATAATTGTCAAGCAAAAAATATCGGAAGTTTTGTCTGTGCAAAACTTCCGATCAATCTTTATCTTATCGTAGTCTTTTCATTGTTCATCCGCCAGTCTATGCAGCGTTTGAGATAGTGGAGATAATCAGGATTCTTGCACATGCCCTTACCTTCCACGTCAGAGATCTTGGCAACATCCATTCCGTTGCAGGCCGTTGTCTTCATTACGATATTCAGGGCCTCAACATCGGTATCATTTGCTATGTAGGTTCCGATACCGAACGCTACTTTGGCTTTGTCTTTAAAGTATCTGTATATCGCGGTGGCCCGTTCAAAATCAAGACTGTCCGAAAACAACAGCGTCTTAGTCATGGGGTCGATCCCAAGTTCTTTGTAATGCTCTATCATCTTATCGCCCCATTCATACGGATCGCCGCTGTCGTGTCTTACACCCGAAAATAAAGTCGAATATGTGAGTCTGAAATCCCTTAAGAAGCAGTCGGTCGTTATCGCATCCGTAAGCGCCGTTCCGTTTAACACGCCGTATTCCTTGACCCAGGCATCTAAAGCATACCAGTTTGAATATGCCGGATTGTGCTTATGATTGCCCTGTCCGACACACATGATCCATTCGTGAGCCATCGTACCGACAGGGGTGATACCGTGCTTCTTGGCAAGATATACATTGGAAGTACCGACGAACTTAGATCCCGGAAGTTCTGCAGATGCCAGCTCTCTCACTGCCAGATCCTGAGCTTCTCCGGACAGTCTCCTTCTGAGTCCGAACTCGGAAAAAGGCCCCAGTTCATATGTCCCGTTCTGAATACCGGCTATCTTATCAGACAGTCTCTTCTTAAAACTTGCAAGCAGTCTGTCATAATCATAAGCCATACGGAAATAGACTTCATTGACGATCGCAAGTGTCGGGATCTCATACATCGAAGTATTAAGCCATGTTCCGCCGACCGAGATACTTAAGCCGCACTCTGCATCGGTTCCTATCTCAAAGTCCTGATACCTCGGTTTCCACAGCCTTAAAAAGTCCACATACGAACCCTTGATCCACTTGATGGATTCAAGATACTCCAGTTCTTCTTCATTGAATCTTAAGTTACAGTACATCCGGATCTGGTCGCGGATCTCCGCTACCATCTCGTCCGTAAAATGCACATCCTTATTTCTGCACTTAAAATCCCATGTTGTCTTGTAATCCGAAAACTGATGATAGATCGCCTGACCCATCGAGAATTTGTACGCGTCTGTCTCTAAGAGGCTGTTGATTATCTGATCCATTATCTTTAGATCCTTTCATGTTGGTAAAAGGACGGTCCTTATGAAGAACCGTCCTTTGATCTTATCTTAGTGATCTTGTAAAACTACGCATTGACGATCTGGCCGAAGTCGGGCTTAAGTGAAGCCCCGCCGATAAGGCCGCCGTCGATGTCGGGCTTGGAAAGAAGCTCTGCAGCATTGCCGGCGTTCATAGATCCGCCGTACTGTATACGAACTGCCTCAGCCGTTGCTGCATCATAGAGCTTAGCTATAAGGTCACGGATGAGCTTACATACTTCCTCAGCCTGATCAGCTGTAGCTGTCTCGCCTGTTCCGATAGCCCAGATAGGCTCATAAGCGATAACGAGGTTCTTGACCTGATCTGCTGTTACGTCTGTAAGATCCCATTTGATCTGTCTCTCGATCCACTCTTTGTATGTGCCTGCCTTACGAAGAGCAAGTGACTCACCGCAGCAGAGGATAGGCTTAAGACCTGCTGCAAATGCCTTCTTAACCTTGGCATTGATGAGCACATCGTTCTCGCCGAAGATATCTCTTCTCTCTGAGTGACCGATGATGATATACTCTACGCCTGCATCCTTGAGCATCGGAGCAGAGATCTCACCTGTGAAAGCGCCCTTGTCTTCGATGTAGAAGTTCTCAGCACCTACATGTACGTTGGTACCCTTAACAGCCTCAGCTACAGGTACGATATCGATAGCGGGTACGCAGTAAACTACGTCCACATCATCATTCTTAACAAGATCCTTAAGTTCTGCACAAAGTGCAACTGCCTCGCTGGGAGTCTTGTTCATCTTCCAGTTACCCGCGATTATTCTTCTACGTGCCATAATGATTAATTCTCCTTAAATTCATAGTCTGGACGTTTCGCTTCGCTTGCGAAGCGAAACGTAGGACGATTAGTAAAACTCTGCGAAATCGCCTTTGCGATGAGCAGATTTGGTTTTACTAACGGGTCGCATTCGCGCATGGCGCTCATAAGCGCGACCATAAATAGTCCACTGGGAACGGGTCGCATTCGCGCATAGCGCTCATAAGCGCGACCATCAATAATCCACCGGATTATTGATCTATTTATCATCTGCAGCATATACGCCGGGAAGTTCCTTACCCTCTAAGAACTCAAGGGAAGCACCGCCGCCTGTTGAGATGTGGCTCATCTTATCAGCGAATCCGAGCTGGTTACATGCTGCAGCTGAATCACCGCCGCCAATGATCGTTGTTGCCTCTGTCTCAGCGAGTGCCTTGGCTACTGCGATAGTACCCTTTGCAAGAGTAGGATTCTCGAATACGCCCATAGGTCCGTTCCATACAACAGTCTTGGCTTCCTTGACTGCATTGGCGAAAAGCTCCTGAGTCTTAGGTCCGATATCAAGACCTTCCATATCAGCCGGGATAGCTGTTGAATCAACATATGTTACATCGATAGGTCCGTCGATGGGATCCGGGAAGCCCTTGGCGATACCCGTATCAACGGGAAGAAGGAGCTTCTTGCCCAGCTTATCGGCCTTCTCCATCATCTGCTTACAGTAATCAAGCTTCTCATCATCACAGAGAGACTTACCGATCTCATAACCCTGAGCCTTAAGGAATGTGAATGCCATTCCGCCGCCGATGATAAGTGTATCAGCCTTCTCAAGAAGGTTGTCGATAACATTGAGCTTATCAGCCACCTTAGCGCCGCCTAAGATAGCAACGAAAGGACGAACGGGATTCTCGACTGCATTACCGAGGAAATCGATCTCCTTCTGCATAAGATAACCGACTGCATTTGTACCGCCCTTCTCGGTTATGTACTTTGTAACAACCGCAACAGACGCATGTGCTCTGTGAGCGGAGCCGAAAGCATCACATACATAATCATCTGCAAGATCTGCAAGCTCCTTGGCAAAAGCTTCTCCTGCCTTCTGGGGCTTGGTCTCTTCCTCGCCTCTGAATCTTGTATTCTGAAGGAGCACAACATCGCCTTCCTTCATGTTCTCTACAGCCTTGGTCGCATCAGCACCTGTTACATTGTAATCAGATACGAACACAACCTCCTTGCCGAGCTTCTCAGACAGTCTCTTTGCAACAGGTGCAAGACTCTCCTTCTCGTTGGGACCCTCCTTAACCTTACCGAGATGTGAGCAAAGAATAACCTTCGCTCCGTCAGCGATAAGCTTGTTGATCGTGGGAAGTGCTGCAACTATTCTTGTCTCATCGGTGATCTGACCGTCCTTTAAAGGAACGTTGAAATCACATCTTACAAGCACTCTTCTGCCTTTTGCGTTGAGATCGTCAACACTCTTCTTGTTCAATGACATATCCATGTCCTCCTATAAATATTATTATTATCATATCTGTGGCTTGCGCATTGTCACAGAAAAGAACAAAAGCCGCCGACTCTGCGTCAGCGACTCTTATTATAGCACACATATATCGGATTTGACTATAAATATCTCAAGCATTTACCGCCTTATCCCATGCTCTTAAGAGCCTGCTTGTCTGCATACATCTTGTTATCCGCCCGCTCAAATATATCGGACACCACGACATCCGTCTTAGGATCATACTCTGCCATACCCACGGCGATGACCGGTCCCGATCCTTCTGCCACATTTTTTCTGATCTGCTCACGCATATTATTCATCAGGCTTTCTCTGTTAGTATAGTCATCTCCTCTAAGGAATATCACGAATTCATCACCGCCTATGCGGAATACCGGACTGTGATCGAATGTATCACACAGCAGCTTGGCCGCAGCCTTGATATATTCATCTCCTGCCTTATGTCCCTCCGTATCGTTCATCTTCTTAAGGTCATTGATATCACATACCACTATTCCATACGGGAGATAGTTCATACCGTTATCCATATTGGCCTGAACAGACCTCTCCAGCTCCGTATACGCCGTCTTGTTCTTGGTCCCCGTCAGTTCGTCCCGACGTGCCAGTTCCTTCTCCGTGTTAAGCGCTCTTAAGTGCTCTTTTTCTTTTTTCACTTCTTCATCCACATTCTCGACACCGATTATGAAATGCGAAGAATCGCTGGACTTTCTGGCTGACAGCCTGACATTGTGTACCTCGCCTTCCGTAGAGATAAGTCTGTAGTCTATACTGAACTGCTTTTTGCTCTCCAGAGCCGTGAGCAGATAATCCCTGTTCAATACACTTTCCAGTCTGTCAATATCCATCTTGTGTACAACGATCGGAATATCATGCTTTGATTCCGCAAAGAAATCATCTCCCGACTTATTGGCCTCCAGCAGTCCGAACAGGTTGTTGGTCTCATAGCTTATATAGCTGTTGTCATTAACATCAACGTAGTATATCACATCATAATTGGAAGCCAGGCTCTCCGCGATCTGGGTATAGGTCGCATGATGCTTCTGGTTCTCCATCAATATGGATTCAGCCGTTATCTCATCCTGGATATCCTTCTCGACCAGCACAAAGTGCTTCTTATCATAGGCAAGCATCACCGTAAATCTGTGATACCTGGCCTCATCGCCCACCATGATCCTGTACTTGTAGGAATACGAATTCTTACCTTCGAGGTTTTTGAGCATCGTCTCCTTGTGATACAGTTTCTGTGCAAATGCTCGGTCATCGGGGTGTGCATATCTTCCGGCATTTATTACAGTCTCCACATAGAAGTCCTCGCCCTCCATCGGGACATTCATGGATTCATATTCCTTGCTGGCAGAGAACTCCCTGTATTTGCCCGTCTCTATATCAATATAATAGATCGCTTCATAATCCTCAGCCAAGCTCGATGCGATCTGGTCATATATTTCCTTTTCCTTCTGAGTCAGTGCGATCTCCTTACGCTCACGGGCGAGTGCCAGTTTCTCATCTCTTTCAAAATATGTATGCAGGATGCATATTTCTATCAGGCAGCCCATCGCATAATACGGAAGCAGAGGATTGAATGCCTGAAATAATACAAGTATCTCCATTGCGATACATGTAAATCCCACGGCCATATAACGGACCTTGTCTTCTTCATGCGATTTTGATGCCAGATAAAGGGTATAGATCGAGGTCAAAAAATACATGACAAACTGCAAGGCCAATGTTATGTGTCTCGCCGGACCGGGCACATATTCTCCGTTCTCGTTAAAAGAGAAAATGATGGGATAAAAGAGATTAACGACTAAATGCAACGCTACAAAGGTGACGATAAGCCTTGCGACATTTCTTAATACACGATTGAATCTACCGCTTTTATCAAGATAGACCACAACATATCTTACCCACATGATAACTGTCATGATCATGAGCAGGAAGTAGATAAATGTATCGGCATATGCCAAAGGAATGAGATGAAACTCATAGAATATCCCCCACAGTATATCCGATATGAAATACATTGTTACCCAATACAAAAACTGCTTGTATCTCTTGGTCGAAACCGAGTCCGCCGCATCTTGGCCGGGTTTTAGCAATTCAATATTTATGATAAGGTTAAGTATAAGTGCCAATACTCCGATGCTAGCATAAGCCATTGTTTTCTGTCCTCCGGGATGTCATTCAAAATTCAAAATCCGCTTCCGTGAGCAGCGAGATATCAGCATCCGGCTCAGCCACCAGACGCTTCGACTGATTAAGTATGGCTTCTTCAACCTTATTACGCACAAGTCGTCCGTTACCGGCTTCTCTTGCATTGGTAGCCTGAACGTGATCATAGAACTTCGTCATGGGTTCGATCACCGCATCATCTATCTCATAGCCCTTGGACCTGGCTGTTATCTTGGCTATAGCCGTAAGCTCATCCGCCGTATAATCCGGGAAATCTATGATATTGGGGAATCTGCTCTTAAGTCCTGAGTTTGACTCTAAGAACTCCTCCATCTCCTTGGAATAACCCGCCAGTATGACTATAAGATTGTCCCTGTTGTCCTCTATGCACTTGACAAGCGTGTCGATCGCCTCAAGTCCGAAGCTGTCATCTTCTCCTCTGTAGAGCGAATAAGCTTCATCTATGAACAGAACACCTCCAAGCGCCGACTTTACAACCTGATTGACAAGCGGTGCCGTATGGCCTACGAACCTTCCTACAAGATCTCCTCTCGAAACTTCCACAAGCTGTCCGCCTGAGAGCACTCCGATAGCCTTAAGATACTTACTGACTATTCGTGCGATCGTAGTCTTACCTGTACCGGGATTACCCGTGAATATCATATGCTTATTGAGTTCGCCCGCCTTAAGTCCCTCTTCTCTTCTGCGCTTCTGCATCGCATAGTATTCCTTAAGGCTTCTGATATAATCCTTGACCATATCAAGGCCGACGATATTGTCGAGTTCTCTCTCAACGGCATCTTCCTCTCCGTTATAGCCCGTGGGAAGGTAGTCGCTTAACTTGATCTCTTCCGAAGACCCGGAAGCTGTCTCTTTTGCATCTGCATCGTCATCGGCTGCAGCAGAAGCAGCGTCCCTACCGGCTGCAGGAATGCTTATATACGGCAGGCCGTCCTTGCATATAAGCTTAAGTTTCCTGCCGGACAGATCGTCTCTCTCCAGCCTCATCTCAGACAGCGCGCGTATAGTCTCATCATAGGTGTCGAGTATTCCCTTAAGCCCCCTGTTGCGCGAAGTCTGGGAAGCCATATATGCATCAAAGCTCTCATCGGTCTCTATATCATATGCAAGCTGCTTCTTACATCTTGTAACGAGCTGATCCTTAAGGACCGAATTGATCTTATCTATCGCATCCGCATCAAGCGCCTGCGTTGAGCACACATCACCAAGAGCATTGACAAAAGGAGCACCCATTATGCCCGCGAGCTTATCAAGCGGCATCTTGCCCATGAAGATAAGGTACTTGCCCTTGGCCTCGAAAGAACCGACCGTTTCGCCGGCTAGTGCATTGGACACGCTTACAAGCTGTCCGCTCTGCATCACATAACGCTCGGAAAGTCTGCACTCTCCCGTGGTCACAAGATCGCTGATCCTCGTTAGCATCGAGATATGGCAGTTCTCCATATTCTCAAACACGATGACCGATGCCTTGTTCTGCAGTGCGGAATACAGATCCTGTAAGAAGAGCTTCTCTTCCGCCGCCGAGGGATAGAGCGACAAGTCTATGGTATAGGGCGCATCGCCGCTTATGATCCTTCTCTTATTCAACTCCGCAACAGTAAGTCCCAGCGTATAATGTTTGCCGCTGCACTCGGGTCCTGTAATAAAAATGCTGTTAAGAGCATCATTATGATCCCTCTCTGATACGAAGGGACGCTTGAATGCGATTATGAGCTTTCTTATGAACTCATCCTGGCCGAACACACTCTTTTTTATCTCCTCAGTCAGGCCGTCAAAGTCCTTAAGCACATCCGGATTGTCGGCGGTCACGGATACTGCCGCAGCCGAAGTCGCCACACCGAAGTCCGATTCAACATTTGTGTTGAGTTCTTTTAGAGTCTTGGCGATATCCTCGGTGGATGAACTGAAGGCCGACTGAATATCATTCATGGATGCAGCCGCATTCTCACTTCTGGCCGCAGCAGCAGCTACATTCTTCTGCAGCTGTTCAAGTGCGATCTGTGTCTTGCCCGCAGCATCTGACATAGCGGAAGTATCCTTAGAGGTTGCCACCGAACTCTTAACATTTCCGGACTTTTCGATCCTTACGGCCTCGAGGTTTTCCATGAAGGTTCCGCCCTTTTTCTTCTGCCTCTTCTTGGCCTCGTCTATCTCATCAAGTGTGTAGTTGGCCTTCTTGCCACCCATGCTGTCCATAAAATCGTTCATAAT
>CAMNDJ010000050.1 GCA_946535225.1 uncultured Lachnospiraceae bacterium | reverse complement strand
TCGCGCAGCTCGTAGCGGAATCGAACCGCTGTTTCCGCCGTGAGAGGGCGGCGTCTTAACCGCTTGACCAACGAGCCATTAAATATGCACGTATGTGTTTCGTCGCGTGCTTGTATATAATAACAAGACTATACCTAAAAAGCAAGACTTTTTTTCAAAAAGTTGTATCCGGGCGCGGAAATCCGCAAATTCCGATATTATTTCTTAAGCATCGGGCGGGCGACTTTTTCATTGAAGAATTCGATCAAAGGGCCCATGAAGAAGGCTGTGATGATCGTGCCTATGCCTGCTATCGTCGGAATCTGTGATACGGGATTGCCTGCCAGTACGAACAGGAGGCATCCTGTTATGACGCATACAAGGTCGGTACAGATGCGCACGTATTTAAATTTACCTATCTTCCACTTGCCGGAGATCACGATAGCGACTGCATCATAGGTTGATACTCCGAGATCGGCCGTCATGTACATGGCTGAGCCGAAGCATATGACCACTATCCCGATGACCAGACATACTGCTCTGAATACGATGGACGGAGACGGGAAGAGCTTCTGCAGCATATCGTAGGTAAACTGCGTGATATAGCCTAAGAGGAACAGATTGATAAATGTCGCTATCCCTATGTTATGCCTGTCCGCGAATATACTGAATAACAGAAGCACTGCATTGACAATGACATACAGCGTCCCGAATCCGATCGGTATGACTGAATCCAATCCGCTCATCAGCGACTGGAACGGATCTACGCCGAGCGCCGCAAGCTTGAATACGCCGACGCTGACCGCGCATATGATCACGCCCGCAAGGGACATGAATATCCGGCGGCTGTTTGTCTTAAGATACCCCGATATATCACCTGTCTTTATCATAATACCTCCACTCACATCACTGCATATTAATGAGATTATACATGTTAGGCATTCGTATAACAAGCATCTATATACTTAAGCGGCTTCAGATACTGAGACTGCGGCCTCATTTCGTGCTATACTACTTAGAAGATAATGTGAGGTATATGATATGAATACGATCGACAATAACACTAAAAGACTCGCCCTCATCTTTCCCGGCATCGGCTATCACAAGGACAAGCCGCTGCTGTACTATTCGACGAAGCTGGCCGTATCCAAAGGATATGAGATCATCAATATCGAATACCATGATCTGCCGCATAAGATAAGAGGCGACCTTGCGATGATGCACAAGGCCGCCGAAATGGCATATGAACAGGCTGCAAAGCAGCTTAACGGTATAGACTTTTCACAATATGAAGACGTGCTTTTTATCGGAAAAAGCATCGGAACTGCAGTCCTGGCTAAATATGTCTCTGACCTTTTTTCGGGCGAACACAACTGTCCACGTATACGTCAGATCTGGTATACCCCCGTCGAAGCGACTTTTTCATTTGCATCCGGCGATATCATCGCTTTTATCGGCGATGACGATCCATGGTCAGATGTTTGCCATATAAAGCTTATGGCTTCTGATCTTGGCATCCCTCTGCATTCATACCCCGGTTGCAACCATTCTCTTGAATGTGATGATACGGGCCGTAATATAGATATCCTTCGTGATGTGATGAGGATAACGGATACCTTTATTTAGTCTGCGGATCACCTTATCGCTATTGAACCTGTGATTCTGCGACCCATCCCGTCAGCCACTTATATCCGACTTCATTGTCTTCTTCATTAAAGTATGTTACCTTAAGCCAGTTTTTGCCGTTTTGGGCAGTGGCCTGCTTACGATAAGACTCTAAGGATTCATCATTGGGTATCCTGCATATGATATCGTAATCGGTACCCGGGCCTGTCCTTAGATTGACGTAACCGTCAGGTGCATTTACGTATAGCAGATATTCGGGTTTGACTTCCAGTGCGGATCTGTCGGACAGTTCATCAGGCTTAAGCAGTTCTACGGGCTTAGTCTTGGGTTTGGTGCTCTCATATTCTTTCTGAGTGATCATATCGCCCCACTCACCAAGCCATGCCGGATAATATCCCGTATCCGTATATGCGCGCTTTATCTCCTCTATCTGATCTTTACTCAGATCCTCATTACAGAATGTATAGTATTCTTCCCCGATCTTTTCATAGGTGCTTAAGTAATCACCAAGCTCCGTATAATATTTTGACCAATGCTCATAAGCCTGCCCCGCTTCATCGATACCTTCCAGACCGATTATCCCGTCGCGGTAGACTCTTACATCACTGCTCCCCGGATTAACAAAGACACATCTTGTCCTGTCACCATATTCAGAGAATATCTTGTATATCCGGTCATGATCCGTAAGTATGAGTTCTTCCGTTCCGTCTGCATCGACATCAAACATGACATATCCGTCACATTCATGATCTGTACTCTCCGTATATCTGTCCAGAACAGCCTCTATACTCTCATAACCCTTCCATTCATCGATCTCGCCCGCATTCCCTGCATCGGTCCCTGCGTCCGAACCTGCAGACGCTTTCTGTGCCGGCTCTTCTTTCTTATCATCCGAAGTCTTATCATCGTTTACCTCAGACTCTTTATCCTGCTTACCGGCTTTATCTTTTCCTTCGCTTTGCTCATCTTCACCGGATCTATCCGCTTTTGCGGCTTCCGTATCCTTGTCAGCTTTATCGTCTTCTGCAGACTGTTCATCATCGGCGCTCTGCTCTTTTTTAGTTTCAGCCTCTTCCCCGCAGCCGATGATCGTACAGCCTAACATCGCGATAAGGAGCATAGTCACGATCGTTTTAATGACATCTTTTTTCATCACAGTTCCTCTAAGCTCCTTATGACTCTTACGCCTTCTATCTCAGCATCCGCATTACGTGAAATGTATATGGGCGTTATCCCCATAGCCATCGCGGGCTTGACATCGGATGTGACAGAATCACCGATATGGACTGCTTCATTCGGGGCAACACCCGCGATCTCAAGCGCTTTTTCGAATATAGCCTTATCAGGCTTGCAGGCTAATGCCGTTTCCGCAGAGATTATGCCTGCGGGATGAATGCCCTTAAGCTTAAAGGACTCTTCAAGATAGCATAAGTCATCATTTGACAGCACATATATCGGAGTCTTAGTCCTCTCCATGAAGGGCTTCACATCATCGAATAAGGGCGCATGCACCCATATCTTCCTCCAGACATCATGCATGTGCTCAAGATCACCCTTAAGGCCGTGATTCTCCACGCAATACTGCAAAATGCGGTCGGTCCGCTCATCGAGCCCAACAAAAGAATCTCCGCAGCACTCAGACTCCTGCTCTTTTACCTTGCTCCATACTATCTTAAGTACTTCCTTCGGGTCCTTGACATCGCTGTGTGCGATGAAATACCCTATGAGTTCTCTGGTATAGGGCTCATCTTCTGCGACCATCGTCCCGGTGTAGTCCATAAATATCGCTTTTGCTTCACTGAATTCCATATATACTCTCCTCTGTGTTAAACGGTGAGGATCACTCGCCCCGATCCTCATCTTTGTGTTCCTGCATATCCTCAGGCGCGGTCTCTTTTGCCGTATGCGGCGCCATTATAACGTTGCGGATCAGATAGTCGCCGATCGCAACAAATGGGATCGCCAGAACGATACCTATCACCCCGAATATCCTGCCGCCGACAATGATGGCTATGAGTATCCATAAGCCGGAGATACCGAAAGTCTCGCCGAAGAGCTTGGGCTTAAGTATATATCCGTCTATGGTCTGTAAGATCAGCGTAAAGATCAGGAAATACAGCGCATGCATCGGATCTGTCAGTATGAGGATCAGCAGGCCTATGAGCGCTCCGATCACGGGTCCGAAGGTCGGGACTAAGTTCGTCACGCCGACGATCACCGATACAAGCCCCGTATACTGCATTCCGACTATTGCCATGAACAGTGCATTGATCGCACCCACGATGATACCGTCTATTATGCTGAACGCCAGGTAGCGCGTGAGTATCGAATCGATCTTTTTGATATGAGTCAGGGTTCTGGCCGTCCTGTCGGGATTTTTCTGAATGAGGCTTATGATCCGCATGCCGAATTCATTGACCTTGTTCTTGCCGGCAAGGAAGTATACGGAGAATACGATGCCTATCAGCCATGATCCTATGTGTCCGCCGAATTTGGCCACACCGGAGGCTATCTCTTCGCTGTTTTCCGTTACGTATTTCGATATGTATTCGATGAGATTCCTTGATGCCGAGAACAGACCCTCAAAGTTCTTAAGCACCTTATCACCGCCGACATCCGTTATCCAGTCAGACAGCGCCGCAATATATCCTTCCCTGTTGCCGTACAATGTGACGATACTGTCATATAGCTGCGGCACGAGCGTTCCTATTATGAGCGAGATAAAGGCGATGACGATCACAAGCGATGTTATGAGCGATAAGAGGTCGCGCATCTTCTCTTTCCTTATCTTCTTAAATATCTTAGCCTCGACCCATCTCATGAGCGGGTTGATAAGATAAGCCAGAATAAGTCCCGCCACGACGGGATATACGAAATACCCTATCTCGACTATTATCGACCAGATCACGCCTATGTGCTCTAAAAGGTAATAGAACAACACGCCTATGCATATGGCCATGGCCATCGGGGCCCACTTCTTCTCACTAAAAGGATTCTTTCTCATATGTCTGTCTCCGAAATACTGTATAATGTATCACCTTAAACTTAACAGCCTGTGGCGGTCTTTTGTCTGCACGGCTGCGCCTGTACATGATCTGCTTGAACGATCAGGTGATCCACATATATAATAGCACATTATAGGGGATGTAAGGATATCAAAAAGAAATGAGCGATATACTTAACACAGAACACTGCATGCTCTGTCCGAGGGAATGCGGTGTTAACAGAAATACAAATACGGGCTACTGTTTAGCCTATTCTGCTCCCGCCGTTGCCAGGGCTGCACTCCACATGTGGGAGGAGCCGTGCATATCGGGTGAGGGCGGGTCAGGCGCCGTCTTTTTTGCCGGCTGCAACATGGGCTGTGTCTTCTGTCAGAATATAAAAATAAGCAGAGGCGAAACGGGTAAACCCATATCAGAGGACAGGCTTACCGAGATATACCTTGAGCTTGCGGACAAAGGTGCGCACAATATCAATCTCGTGACCGCCGATATCTATCTCCCGGCGATCGCGCGCACCGTCACCAAGGCCAAGGATCAGGGGCTTAAGCTCCCTTTCATACTCAATACATCCTCCTATATCCGACCGGATGCGCTCAAGGCGATGGATGGGCTGATCGACATCTATCTTGCCGATCTTAAATACATCCGCGATGAAGACGCCCTAAGATACAGCAACGCACGCGGTTATACGGACTGCGCAAAGCTTGCGATAGATGAGATGGTAAGGCAGCACCCTGATTGTGTGTTCGATGCAAAAGGCATGCTGCAGAAGGGTGTCATAGTAAGGCACCTTCTTATGCCCGGGATGCTCATTCAGGCCAAGATGACTGTCTCTTATCTGTATAAAAAATACGGCGACAGAGTTTATCTAAGCCTTATGAATCAATACACTCCGAACGGACACCTTGAAGACTTCCCCGAGTTAGACAGGCCCGTCACTGACAGAGAATACCGCAGTCTCATAGATCATGCCGTCTCTTTGGGGATAACGAATGCCTATATCCAGGAAGGGGATACATCAGATACCTGCTTTATCCCGTCTTTTGATCTTACGGGCGTCTGATACTACTCTAATGTCTTAAAAAGGAGCCGGCCCGGCCGACTCCTTATCACACTCATTTAATATCATTAAATATCATCAGATCTCGATCACGGTATAGGTATCACGCGTCTTCTTGGATTCATAGAGTGCCTTATCCGCAACACCTATCAGATTGTTCACAAGCTCCGTTCCCAGTGCGGCACCGAAGCTCATCGATATCTTGACTTCGGGACTGTTCTCGATCACTATCTTTTTTATCTCTGATCTTATGTATGAGAGCTTGTGCTCCAGATCTTCCCTGCTTATATCGAAGAATACCATCATGAACTCGTCGCCGCCGTAACGAAGGACCACGTCATCTTTGCGAACCGACTGTTCGAGCAGCGAAGCGACCTTCTTGATAGCCTCATCACCACCCTGATGGCCTGCCGTATCATTGACTTCCTTGAACAGATCGATATCTGCCATAACTACAGCCTTGCAGGGCTCATATATCAGTTTCTCGTCAAGGAACCTTCTGTTACGAATCTGAGAGAGCGAATCCGTATAGACTTCCATCTCGATCTCGGAGATCTTCTTCTGCTGGGCCAGATTCTGCAGCTTGGCATCCGTGGTATCCATACAGCCGTATACTATGTGCGCAAGGCTGCCGTCTTCGTTGCGGTCGCCGACCATGAATATGCCTTCATACCAGCGGTGTGCACTCTCACTGTAGAATTCCATCGTCGATGAACCGTGTTCCTCAACGGCCTTGATGATCTTATCCTTATCAAGCCACTTATGCAGGTTCTTGCGGAAGCTCTCAGCCACCGATGAATCCACGTTATTCTTAAGGAACTTAATGGCGTTCGGATCCTTCGGTGCCGCCTCCACATATTCATTGGTGCTGATCATGCGGTAGCTCATATCGCGCACGTCGATGAACATCGAGAAGTTGAAGACCTTGCCGATAGCCTCGATGATCTTCAGATATTCTTCCAATTCCTGCTGCGCGGTGATATCACGATAGCAGCCCATATATATCTCAAGCGAGCCGTCATCCGGACGCCTTATGAACCTTCCGGCTCCCGTCACCCAGATGATGCTTCCGTCCTTCTTCTGCATGCGATATGTGGCGTGCGTGATATCCGGCAGTTCGCGATGTATGCGCACAGAATCCCAGAAAAGCTTAACGACAGCGTCCCTCTCTTCCGGCACAAGGGTCTTCACCCAGCTGTCAAATTCATTGGGCAGATCTTCAAGACCGTCGTAACCCAGCATCTGCCTCGTCTCTTCATTGAACTCGAAGCTTAACATGTTCTCTTCCCGGTCAAAAGTACAGAAATACATACCTGCCTTCATGCCCTTGGCGAACATGTCCTCTCTGAACTTCGCGATCCTGTATTTGCCGTTTGCCTCCTCGATCCTCCGGTTGCACTCTCTTATAAGCTTATGCTGCTCCCTGGGATAATCAGCTATATCAAACAAAGGCACTTCGTCATCCACTATGATGCTCGCTTCTGCCGCGAACTTGCCCACACCTTTGTCAATACTGTCTACTGCCGCATTCCTCTCCATTGTTATTCCTCTCTGTCCTTGACCATTTCTGCCGGCTAACACAGCTTTCTTTCGGTAAAACCGACCGCGACTTACTCATCCGCCATCCGGATTTATCCCCTCACGGGGCGAACCGTCATATACCATTATATACCTATATGCCTTTCATGGTAAGGGATATCCTTTTTTTCTCAGGATCAACTTCTAAGACCTTGACTTCCACGATATCTCCTACGGATACCACCTCTAGCGGATGTTTGATATAGCGGTCTGCCATCTGCGATATGTGTATGAGCCCGTCCTGATGCACACCAATATCTACAAAAGCTCCGAAATCTATGACATTTCTCACAGTCCCCTTAAGTATCATACCAGGCTTAAGATCTTCCATATTAAGCACATCTGATCTTAAGATGGGTCCCGGTGCATCTTCTCTGGGATCTCTTCCGGGTTTTTCCAGTTCCTTAAGGATATCCTTAAGCGTCATCTCTCCTACAGACAGTTCCTCTGCCAGAGCGGCGGTGTTCTTAACGTTCTTTGTGATATCAGGAATACCTCCGCGCAGATCATCTGCAGAATATCCCAGTTTTGCCATGAGCTTACGCGTGACTTCATATGACTCGGGATGTACGCTCGTTGCATCGAGCGGATCTGTGCCATTCATTATCCTCATAAATCCCGCGCACTGTTCATATGCCTTAGGGCCAAGCTTGGGAACCTTAAGCAGTTCCTTTCTGTTTGCGAAGCTTCCGTTTGACTCTCTGTAGACGACTATATTCTTAGCTAAGGTCTTGTTGATACCTGAGACATATTCAAGTAAAGATGCGGAGGCAGTATTTAAGTCTACGCCCACCTTATTAACGCAGTCTTCGACTACGGCGCCCAAAGCCTCACCCAGCTTCTTCTGGTTCATATCATGCTGATACTGTCCGACTCCTATGGACTTAGGATCTATCTTGACAAGCTCCGCAAGCGGATCCTGAACTCGTCTTGCTATCGATGTCGCGCTCCTCTGTCCGACATCCAGATCCGGGAATTCTTCCGTAGCCAGCTTGCTGGCCGAATAGACCGATGCTCCCGCCTCATTGGTGATGATATACTTAACCGGCTCCCCCATCTCATGTATTATCTCGGTGATGATCTGTTCGGATTCCCTCGATGCCGTCCCGTTACCCAATGAGATCAGACGGATATTATATTTCTTTATCAATTCTTTGACAGCCTTCTTGGATTCTTCAACCTTATTCTGCGGAGCGGTCGGATATATGACCTTGGTGTCCAATACCTTGCCTGTCTCATCTATGACGGATAGCTTACATCCGGTTCTGAAAGCGGGATCCCATCCAAGTACCACGAACCCTGTGATCGGCGGCTGCATAAGAAGCTGCGCCAGATTCTTACCGAACACGTCTATCGCACCGTCCTCGGCTTTCTCCGTAAGTTCATTTCTAATATCTCTTTCTATCGATTCTTTTATCAGACGCTTATATGAATCCTCGCAGGCCTCACGCAGTATCTGCGCCGTCTGATCGTTCGCCTTAATGACTCTGCTCTCAATGTATCTTATGATCTCATCCTCAGGCGCGGTCACTTTTACATTAAGGAGCTTCTCCTTCTCCCCACGGTTGATCGCTAAGATGCGGTATCCTGTCATCTTCTCTATACTGTCGTTAAAGTCATAATACATCTCATAGACAGATCCGGCCTCTTTATCCTTAGCCTCGGATTTAAGCGCCCCCGATCTCCCCGTCAGCTCTCTTATATGCTTCCTTATCTCGGCATCGTCCGATATGTCTTCGGCGATTATATCCTTCGCGCCTTCAATGGCTTCTTCTATGCTGTTTACGCCCTTTTCTGTGTCCAGATACTTCTTAGCCTCTTCCTCTGCGCTATGATCCTTATGCTCTGTAAGAAGCCACTCAGCTAAGCCTTCCAATCCCTTCTCCTTGGCGATCGTCGCCCTGGTCCTGCGCTTTTGCTTGTACGGACGATACAGATCCTCAACCGCGACGAGTGTAAGCGCATCCTCTATGGCCTTCTTCAGCTCGTCGGTAAGCTTACCCTGCTCTTCAATGCTGCCAAGTACACTGTCCTTCCTCTCCTGCAGATTGCGAAGATATGTAAGCCTCTCATCAAGATCACGGAGCACCTCATCACTTAATCCTCCGTGCATCTCCTTCCTGTATCTGGCAATAAAAGGGATCGTGTTGCCCTCATCTATGAGCTTTATCACGACCTCAACCTGCGATACCCTGATATTTAATTCCGATGCTATTATCTTAGATATATCCATTTTTCTTTCCTTTATTGCATGCTGTCATTTCACGACTCAGGCTTTTCCGACGCTTGAGAACAAAGTCATCTTCTCCTCGACCACTTCACGGATAGCTCTGACCTCATATTCCGTCAGATCAAAGGCATTATTTACTCCTGCCGCTATTCCTTCCTGCATCCCCTTAACCTGGGCTTTGCTTATATCCGTAAATATGTTGATCTTAGCTATTCCTCTTTTGATCGCTTCCTTAAAGTCGGCATCCGACAGACCGCTTCCGCCATGCAGTACGAGCGGTACATCAACAGACTCTGCTATTTCCGTTATACGCTCAAAATCAAGCTTAGGCGGGAATCTGTAATCCCCATGAGCGTTACCCACGGCTATGGCGAGCGCATCCACATGAGTTCGCTTTACAAAATCAGCAGCAACCGAAGGGTCGGTATAATAATCGCTCGGATTTTTAAGTCTGCCTTCTCCTTCATTGTCCCCCACATGACCGAGTTCTCCCTCAACGGTTACGCCCAGTGCATGAGCGATCTCGACCATTTGCGCGACTCTTCTCACATTTTCCTCATACGGTTCGGTAGAGCAGTCATACATTACGGATGTAAAACCGGCATGTATCGCTTCTAAGCATTTCTCAAAGGTCAGCCCGTGATCATAGTGAAGAACAACGGGTATAGGGCAAGACTCGGCCCTTGCCTTTACCATAGCGGCAACCTCCTTAAGATCCGCTGCTCCCAGCAATATCTCTGCTGTTCCCATGATAACAGGCGCTCTCAGCTTTTCTGCAGCATCCATTATCGCATTCGTCATCTCAAGATTGACCGCATTAAAAAGACCTACACCATAGTGTTCCTTCTTGGCCGGCAAAAGCACGGCATTCATATTCACAAGCATCTTAGTCACCTCTCTATTCTGATCTTTCCCATCCGAGATCGATCATTTTCCTTATCTTGCGCAGGCTCTTAAGTCCGCTTACCGCATCATATGACATACAGCAAAGTGCGCCGGCTGCGGCGGCATTCTCCACTGCCTCCTTAGGTGCGGCTCCCTCAAGTATACTCGTAAGAAATGCAGCGATACATGTATCACCCGCTCCTGTTGCCGATATGACCCTGTCTATCTTAAAGCTCTTTTCAAATCTGCTATGACCGTTCCACTTAGCGGTATCAAGCCCTAATCTGCCCCCGGTCTTTGACATGTCTTCAGCTGCCTTGAAAAACAATCCCGGTGCACCGCATTTTAACAGAACGGATCCCGCTCCCATATCTATACACTCCCGGGCCAACGGCTCTATGTCCTTATCTGTCGAAAGGATCTCGGTCATATCTCTGCTGCCCGCCTTATCAAGCAGCCTCTCATATCCTGATCGGTCTAACATAAAACAGAGTTCTTCAAAACTCGGAACAAAGAAATCCACATACGGGAGGACCTTGCTCAGGATCGCGTGCCAATCTGCCCTGCCTGCCGGACTGTCGGGATCTATTGCCGCAAGATCGAGACTTGTTGCAATATCATGTTCCTTCATTCTCTTAAAAAGTGAGGCAAGATTCTGTCCTCCGTCCTCGTACATTTTTCTCATTATGGTCGGATAACCGAAATGAAATAACGCTGTATCATCTAACATTTCATCGGTTATCTCAGATCCGTCAAACGTATCATTTGCTCCGGGACAATGCAGGAATATCCGGTCGATACCGGGCGGTGCCAACACCACGGAATAGCTGGTTATCTGTCCGTCATCGACTATGAGGCCGTCAGCGGCATCATACTGATCTAAGATACTACGGACCATATCGCCGAAAGAATCCTTACCTATCTTGCCCATGAGACTTACATCCGCTCCGAGTACCTTCATGGCGATACCGGTGTTTGCAACGGATCCTCCGGTATGCACATCCGCAGATGACATCTGTATGAGTTTGCCCGGCTTAAGGAGCTGTCCAAGCTCACTCACATTTCTGGTGCTGTCCGTGAACACCGGCGTGATATCTATGCATATATGGCCTGATACAATGGCTTTCTTACTCATTTCTTCTGCCTGCTCTTTCTTCTCATGCTTGCACAATAACTCGTTTTTAAAGCTGGTCTTTTATCGCTTTTGGGCCGGCATCCAGCCGTATTTCTTAAGATCGACACGGCCGTCAAATACCTCAACGCCCTCTTCTGTCAGGCGTTGCCCCTGCTTCCATGCTCCGCCGAAAACATACTCGCCGGCCAGTTCACCCTTGGCATTGACCACCCTGTGACAAGGGATCGTGAGCGGATCCGGATTCTTATGGAGCGCGTTGCCGACCGCCCTGGCCATCTTCCTGTCGCCTGCTGCCTCAGCTACCTGCGCATAGGTCGCCACTCGCCCTTTCGGGATCCTCTTTACCGCCTCATATATCCTCTTGGTCGGACTGTCGGATATCAGATCATAGCTTTCGGCGATCATCATCTTTATGTCCTTATCAGGGATAGTCCCGTCCAGGATTATCGTGTTCCAATGCTCCTTATTCTGATGGTAGCCGGGTATGACTGACTTATGGATATCCCTCCAGAAGAATGCCTTCTCCGGATCGACCTTCACATTCAGATTGATATATCCGTCCCTCTCATAAGTCCACAGAAACGCCTTCTTATTACCCTTATATCGCACCAGCTGCCAGTTCGGATCATGGAACGGTGCATCCTTATATGTATCCGCAAATGACAGCCCGTATTTAAGTGCCTGCTCTCTTGTTGTTATCATCCTGCTCCTTTGCAACCGCTTCTTTGCATTCGCTCCTTTGTATCTGTTCCTTTGCATCGCTTTTTTGCATCCGCTTCTTTGCATCTGTTCCTTATGGAGCGCTCATCTCATTACCTGCCCTTAATCTCTATCCTGTCCAATATCCCCTGCACACCGACATCCTTATGCGTCAGATACATTCTGGTCACATCCTCGATAAACTCCGCATCCGCACCCGTCTTCTTACGGATCTTCTCAGCCTTCACACCCTTGTCCGTAAGATGCATGATCTGTTTGACTATGCGATACAGGTCGCTTGTACCTGTTGCCACTCCGACATCATCGTCAGTTTCAGATGCTCCCTTACCCGTCGGATTCACATCTTTCGCAGATCCTTCCTTAGCTTCCTGTACTCCACCATAAGGCGCATCTCCGCCACAGGACTCCTTAAGTCTTGAAGTCTTCGCATGCCCGTAATAAACGACCTTCGGCTTAAGCTTAAGCAGCTTATCCCAGCTTCTTCCGATCTCAGTCTCCTTATGCAGCTCAAGCTCATAGAGCGGATTCAGATCGCCCACAAACAGATATCCCTCATCTGTCCACAGCGATATGCTGTCATCACTGTGTCCCGGAGTATGGATCACTTCACCCTCTATTCCGATCTGATGCAAAAAAGGCCGACTCTCAGTGACCGGCAC
>CAMNDJ010000049.1 GCA_946535225.1 uncultured Lachnospiraceae bacterium | reverse complement strand
AGAGCAACCGGCTCATAACCGGTCGGTCCTGGGTTCGAGTCCCCGCAGGTCCATTTTATTTGATGAAGCATCTTTGTTTTGTCATGCAAGGAGTAGGTTCTTAAGTTCCGATCGTCGGATACAGAGTTTTTGAAGTGAAATTTCTTAGCACCACATGATGCGCTCCGGTGGCGGAATTGGCAGACGCATGGGACTTAAAATCCCACGGTGGCGACACCGTACCGGTTCAAGTCCGGTCCGGAGCATTTTTCTCTATCGCTTTCAGCGATTTTTTTTTATTTTGCGGATTTTTCTTCTGAATTCTTTGGCTAATGCCATATTTTTCTGTTAATTATCCCTGTTAGTTGCTATAATATATTTGTTGATTTGTGCCCTTTTGCTATACGCAGAACGAAGAGACCTGTGCATGGGAGACAGCCTGTGATTCATTATAATCTTTATTTTGAGATATCAGCGATCATCATACTGGCTATACTCGGAATAGCACTTATAATTCGCAAGACAACCGCGAATCGTAATAATGTGCTCTTCATTTTTCTTGTGTTCGCGATCATGATCACTGCGATCATTGATGTTTTAGAGGCGCTCTCTGTCGATCAGTTCTCTAAGTATGCGTTGGATTATACATACTTTATCATAAGGAACCTAACCCCTCCGATATATGTACTGTATATTTGTTCGTTCATAGGGATATGGCACAGGATAAACGGGTTTAAGCCGTTGATGTTCCTTGTTACGGTTCCGTATCTTGTGGATCTGGCTTTTATACTGTCTAACACTTTTACACACGCGATATTCAGTATAGATGAAAATGCCGTATACAGCAGAGGACCATATATGTATGTCCTCTATGTGGTAGCATTCTATTATATGTTCTTAAGTCTTGTTATCCTTATACACAACAGGAAACTCATTGATCTTAAGAAGAATATTCTTCTTTTGATCTTCCTTCCGCTCAACCTGTTTACGGTACTTGTGCAGATGCTTGTACCGGGGTACAGGACAGAGGTGTTCGGAACTGCTATTCTTGCAGTAATAATGGCCGTGGGTGTACACAAGCCGGAAGAATACCTTGACAATGTCGTTGGGCTGACGACCGCTGCAGGTTTCCTTAAGGATATCAAGAATATAATAGATTCGGGTTGTCCTTCGACTGTTCTCATCATCAAGGATACTAATCACAAAGTCTTAAAGGATACGCTTGGATTTGACCTCTATTCGGACCTTACGCGCAAGCTCGGAGAGAAGTTCAAGAGCATGAACTCACTTACCGATTCCAAGGCAGAATTATATTTCTTGGAGCAGGGTACTTTTGCTGCTGTCACATCTTATTCGAGATATAACATGATATACAATTTCGGAAGAATGATCTCGGATTTCGTAAGAGCGCCGTTTAAGTTAGCGGGAATGGAGATCATGCTGGATACCAGGATGTGTCTTATCAATTGCCCGAATGATATAGATAATGCCGATGCGATGATAGGGTTCGTCAATGCTATTGAGTACAGGATCCACGAGAATGACAGACTGGTCATCATGTCCGATATTTCAGAGTCCAAGGAATTCAGGATGCGTAATGATATGAACACGATCATCGCCAGGGGGATAAGCGGCCATAATTTCCAGATGTATTATCAGCCCATCTATTCTGTTAAGGAGAAGCGATTTACCAGTGCGGAGGCACTTATAAGACTGATAGATGAGGAATATGGTTTTGTGTCCCCGGCGCTTTTTATTCCGGTCGCAGAGCAGACGGGAGCCATACATCATATAGGCGATTACGTTATCGATGCAGTATGCAGATTTGTGTCGAGTGATTCATTTAAGGAACTCGGGATTGATTATATTGAGGTTAATCTCTCTGTAGCGCAGTGTATAGAAGCCAATCTGGCAGAGAAATTTGAATCGGTTCTTAAGAAATACGGTGTCAGCCCGTCTCAGATCAATCTTGAGATAACCGAGACGTCGGTTGATTATGATCCGGCTGTAACGGACAGAAATATAGACAGGCTGTCGTCTCAGGGCTTCTCTTTTTCACTGGATGACTATGGGACCGGCTATTCCAATATAAGAAGGGTCGTTACACTGCCTCTCGATATAGTCAAACTGGACAAATGTCTTGTTGATGACATGGATAATGAATCCATGTGGATAGTGATACATAATACGGTCGATATGCTCAAGCGAATGAAGAAGAAGATACTCGTGGAAGGCGTTGAGACTCAGAGAGCATTGGAGAGATTCTGTGAACTGGGATGTGATTTCATTCAGGGTTTTTATTTCTCCAAGCCGTTACCGGAAAGAGAGTTCATAAGATTTATCAAGAGATCTAAGAACAGTCTGTAGGATAAGTCGTCTGTCAGGGATAACAGAGAATGAACAACATTGTATATTTCGATCTAAGCGCATTTATCATATTGGCGATATTCGACGTGGCTCTTCTTGTCAAAAGACAGGTGAGGGACAGGGCTAATACCGTATTGCTCATTCTCATTGAAATGGCGACACTGGCCACTCTTGCCGATTATACGGCCGCATACATTGAGAATACCTCGGATGTGAGCGGTACGGGAAGAACTATGGCATATCTGTTCAATTATCTGTATTATGCAACGCAGACCATGATCTACCCGCTGTATACATTATATATCTATGCCACGAATGACATATGGCATATATTTAAGCAGAATAATAAGGCCAGGGCTGCGTGGTGGTCACTCGTGGCAGTCAATATGCTGTTACTTCTCATCAATCCGTTTACGCACCTTGTATTTGAAGTTACAGAGCCGGCGATATATCACAGACGTCCGCTTGTGATCATATTCTATATCACGGGATTTATCTTTGCGATATGGGGACTTGGGGTGATCATCAAGTTTAAGAGCATAGTAAAAAAGGACAAGATACTGACTCTTCTGATACTCTATCCGATCGTTATCGCGGGGGTGATCGTCCAGACCTTAAAACCCGCGATACTTATAGAGATGCTCAGCGTAGCGGTCGCAGTCCTTTTCTTCATGATCGTATTACAGAGGCATGAATATCAGATCGATCCAATAACGGGTGCGCTTAAGTATACTACCAGCATTGAAAGGATCAATACTATCTTTGAGATGCATAAGCCCATTACCGTTATCCTCATAAAAGTGGCTAATCACGGCAATTTAAGATTATACCTCGGCCAGAGTCTGTATAACAAATATCTTCATATGCAGACTGAGACTTTCAGCAGTATAACCGCCAGGCGCAATTATCCGGTCGATATATTCTATTTTGAGAACGGAACATACGCTATCCTGTCCGATGATTATGATATCAACAAAGCGATGCCCGTGGCAGAGGATATCAGGAAATACATGGAGAAACCCATGAACGTGGATGAGTATACGGTCCTTACCGACGGGCGGATATGTATCGTAAGATGTCCGGAGGATATCGAAGAACTGTCCACGATGTTCACTTTCGTTACCAACTTCCATGAGACCATGGGAGATACCAAGGATGTCATGTTATATGCGGAACATCGTAACGACAGAGAATTCATGATCCGTAATGAGATGGATGATATCCTGAATCGGGCGATAAGCGAGAACCTGTTTGAGATGCATTATCAGCCGATATATTCCGTTACCGAGGACAGATATGTGGGTGCGGAGGCTCTGATAAGACTACGGGATGAGAAGTACGGTCTGATACCTCCGGGAATATTCATTCCGATGGCTGAAAGTAACGGAGCCATCCATGCAATAGGTGATTTTGTCTTAAGCGAGGTATTTGATTTTATCGCAAGATATGATCTGGATGAACTCAAACTTGACTATATCGAGATCAACCTCTCGGCATCACAGTGTATCGAGGTCGATCTGGTAGATAAGATAATGCATATGATCGCGACCAAGGGAATAGATGCAGAGAAGGTCAGCTTGGAGATCACGGAGACAGCAGCCGATATCAACCCCGCAATAGTGGATGCCAATGTTCAGAAGCTTCACGAGGAAGGCATAAGATTTGCATTGGATGACTATGGAACCGGTTATTCCAATATCAGGCGGGTTACGATGCTTCCGGTAGATGAAGTCAAACTCGACAGGTCTTTTGTTAAGGAGATAGACAATCCTCAGATGTGGATCGTGATACAGGATACGATCTCAATGCTCAGGGAAATGGGCAAGGAAGTGCTTGTAGAGGGTGTTGAGACCGAGGAGGTCGCAAAGAGGCTGACGGATGCCAAACCCGATCTGTTCCAGGGCTGTGAGCTCATACAGGGATTTTACTACTGCAAACCGTTACCGGAACAGGAATTCATAGAGTTTATACGTGACAGATTATAGAGGAGAATGATCTGCACAGGCAGATCAAAAGGCGTAAGATCATGAGAAGATTTAATGTAAAAAAAGCGGCGATCACGTTTTTCGCTTTCGCAATGATCTCGATCCAGCTGACGGGCTGTCAGTTCATGCATTATGAGCATGAGTGGAAGGATGCGACCTGCGAAGAACCGAAGACGTGTACCGTCTGCGGCAAGACAAAAGGAGAGCCTTTAGGACATGACTGGCAGCCGGGCAACTGTACTACGCCCCGTACCTGTGCCAGATGCGGAGCTACCGAGGGTGAGGCTCCGGGACATAACTGGCTTGCGGCTACATGTCAGCATCCGAGGACATGTTCTGTATGCGGCGCTGTGGAAGGAGAGCCTGCTGAACATACCTGGATCGAAGCGACCTGCCAGACCCCGAAGCACTGCTATGTATGCGGGATCACGGAAGGAGGGCTTGCACCGCACAGATGGGTGGATGCGACTTATAACATGCCCCGTACCTGTGCCGTATGCGGAGCCACCGAGGGTTCGCCTCTTGCACCGTACATAGCTGATACGACCACATTTAATTATGCACTGTATCAGGGCGCTAAATGGGATTATCACACGATCACGGGTTATGACAATTCCATAGCCGACGGTACCGTGACCGTTCTTTCATACAGGAAGTTCCCTTCGGATTCGGGACATCCGGCCGCAGAAGGATATGAATGGAGAGAAGTGGAAGTGCAGTTTGCAATGGACAGACCGAGCCGTGTAATGTGGGGATATACCGATATTTACACAGGTCCTGCCGATTATGCGCTGACTGATTACATCACCTATGCCGACGGAACAAGGGAAAAGGTGATGGCAACTCAGTCATTCAATACGTCGACGGCGATCGTACCTGTCACGCCGGGCGCCGAGTCCACACCGACACCTACACCTACGCCGACGCCTACGCCGACACCTACGCCGACACCGACGCCTACGCCCACACCGACATCATCGGGTTCTTCAACACCCGGGGCAACCGGCACACCGGGTGCAACACAGGCATCGACGCCTCTTAAGGCACCGGAGTTACCTACGCCGACGCCTACGCCGACACCTACGCCGACACCTACGCCTACCCCCTTCGTGCCTGAACCGGGTAAGTACTTATCGACAGTGAAGCAGGCAGTCAGGGTTCCCATAAGCTACGACGGACTTGTATTCTATGTCTGCAATGCAGACTACGAGATAGATCATCAGGTTGACAATTCATTCCTTTATATGGAGATGAAATAAGAGTAAGGCCCCGGATGCATATATATCCGGGGCATAAGTTTGATATCCTCCATGGGAGAAGAGCATGTTATTCCCTACCGAAGATTTTCTGCTGATATTCCTGCCGGTAGTTTTGGCAGTATATTACGGCATTCATTTTTTTACACACAGTATAACAGCCAAAAATGTGTGGCTTCTGATCGCCAGTATCATATTCTATGCATGGGGCGAACCCGTGTATGTTTTTCTGATGCTTGCAAGCATACTTTTTAACTATTGCATGGCGCTGGCGATAGACAGGCGCGGTGGCGACAGACATGGCAGAACCGGACGTGCACTTTTGACACTGACCGTAGCGGTCAATCTGCTCGTATTGTTTTGGTTTAAATATGCAAAAGCGGTCCTAAGAGGCAGTCCGATGTCATCTCTTACCGATAACATCGTTCTTCCCATAGGTATTTCTTTCTATACTTTCCAGGCAATGTCATATGTCATCGATGTATACAGAGGAAAGATAAAGGCGGAGAAGAATCCTTTGTATACGGGATTGTACATCTCATTCTTTCCACAGCTCATCGCAGGCCCGATAGTTCGTTTTAGATCCATGGAAAATGCGATAAAGGGACGGAGTGAGTCGCTTGCAGGTTTTGCAGGAGGGGCTGAGAGATTCGTACGCGGACTGGTAAAGAAGGTATTGATTGCCAATCGGATGGCTGCAGTGGCAGATGCCGTCTGGGCTCTGGTGATAGACGGGAAGCTGCAGGCAGGTATTTCTCTTGCCTGGCTCGGAGCAATATCCTATACGCTTCAGATATTCTTTGATTTTTCCGGTTATTCGGATATGGCCATCGGACTCGGAGCGATGTTCGGATTTGATCTTCCCGAGAACTTCGATCATCCTTATATATCCGGGAGTGTCACGGAATTCTGGAGAAGATGGCATATCACATTGTCGGGATGGTTCAAGGACTATGTTTATATCCCGCTGGGCGGTTCAAGGGTATCAAAGGGCAGGCTGATATTCAATCTCTTTGTTGTATGGCTCCTTACAGGGATATGGCACGGTGATGATCTGACTTTTTTGATCTGGGGAATGATATATTTCATTGTTCTTACATTGGAGAAAATGGCGGGAGTCAGGGTATATGCAGGTGATGAAGGGCCTGAAGATAAGTCAGAGAACACAGGATCTGCAACAGTTCGCATATTAAAAAATGTCCTGGGGCATATATATACCTGTTTTGTGGTAGTAGTCGCGTGGGTATTCTTCCGTGCGGATGATCTTACGGATGCATGGGGATATATAAGAGGGCTGTTTCCTGTCCTTAATGAGTCAGGTGTATCCGGAGTCGGATCGTTCGCCCCGACAGGGGGCTGTATAGCGGCATTGGCTTATCTTAAACAGAACGCTGTTTTTTATATAGCGGCCGTTATCTTATGCATGCCGGTAAGGTCGTGCCTGAGAGAGAGAGCAAGAAACGCAGGGATCGGCAGGATCTTCGATGCCGTGTACGGTGTGTTGCTTGCGCTCGGTCTTGTACTGGCCTTGACTTATATATATAACAATGCGTACAGTCCGTTCATTTATTTCAATTTCTGATGGAGTTTTGTTAGATGACAAAAGTAATAGGGAAGATAAAAGATAATAAGATACTGTCTTTTACGATCATATACTGGCTCATATGCTTAGTACTTACCGCTACGGCATTTAAGAGTGACTACGAAACGGGTTCGGATGACCCCGTATATGCGGGGGATATCGATATGACAGCGGATTACGGACAAAGCGGATTCGATATTCCGGCCATGGAGATTGACCGCGGTATATATGCACTGACGATGGCATATGAGACCAACGGTTTTGCAACACTTGCCTTTGACAGTGATGGATCTGCCGGTGACGTCGGGGCCACGGAGACTTTGCTGACACCTTACTCAGGTTATGCTGAACCCTATGTATATGTATACAGGGACGGGATACATCTGTCTGGAAGAATAAGTGCCAATAACCCGGATACTTCGCTTAAGCTCGTGGTGTTGAGCTTAAGGCGTATGCGCAAACTCTCGGCTGCATATACAGCTCTCAGACTTATCGCGATGTTTGCCGTATTATATCTGGCGATCTTCGTGATCAGGCTTGGCGGCAGAAAGGCATCCGTAAGTGTTGATGCAAACATGATCAAATTATTGACCGTTACGGTCATAAGCATGGCGGGATTTATTCCCGGTATCATGGGAAGATATATCGCGGGAGGCCATGATATAGAAGCGCATATGGGCAGGATAGCAGCCATAGCTGATGGGCTGGGAATGCACGTATTCCCGGTAAGGATGTACAGATTCTTTGCAAATGACTATGGCTACCCCATGGGAGTATTCTATGGCGATATCCTGTTGTATCCCGAAGCCGTGCTTCACAGGCTCGGACTTCCGCTGTGGCAGTGCTATATCGTGTTTGTCGCACTGATCAGCCTGTTGACTGCTATAGTCAGTTATCTGTCCTTTAAGGCGATCGCAGGAAATGACAGGGCTGCTCTTTTAGCGACTTCGGTATATATGCTTTCGCCCTGGCGCCTCATCGATATATATGTAAGAGCGGCAGCAGGAGAATATGCGGCTATGGCATTTATCCCGCTCATCGCAGCAGGTTTTTGGTTGCTCCTAAGATCTGACAGAGAAGACGGACATGCGGCCGGCAAGGGAGGCCTGATGCTGATGCTCGGATTCACCGGGCTTATTCATACACATATGATCACCTGTATAATGGCAGCCGTATTCTCTGTATTCTATTGCATCATTTATATCAAGCGCCTTGTGACAGGCAAAAGGATAGTGCCTCTGGTCATTTCGGCTATATGCACAGTGCTTCTCAATTTAAGTTTCATTGTGCCGTTTGCGGATATGTATCTTAAGAATGACTATATCGTGGAGCACTTAAGCCGGGATATAGGCGGACATGGCGCATATATAAGGCAGTTACTCACGTTTGCGGGGGATTATGCTGAAGTGTCTTATCCCGTGGGAGAGGCGCTTGATCTGACAGGTGAGATGCCGCTTGCAGCGGGATTTATGCTCCCGATTATCCTGGTGCTAATTATCTTCTGTGTATTTAAGAAGGATAAGGAGCGGAGACCGGAAGGGATCACCATCGCGGTGTTCATGCTGTTTGCCGCATTCCTTTCAACAAGATATTTCCCTTACGGGGTGATCGCCGACATTGGCATTCCTGTTCTTTCGATTCTTAACCGCGTCCAGTTCCCTTGGAGGTATCTTGTCATAGTCACGTTAATGATAAGCCTCGGGGTATTGTATGTATATAACAGACTTGGTTCGGATGAAAACCTGATCTTTGGCTTAAAGACCGGTGATGGGCAGCCGGATAAAGCGGCCCCAAAAGGAGTCGGGGCTTTAAGGATATTTGTATCTGCAGTATTTGCGATCGCCCTTATCCAGGCCTGCATTTTGATCTGCAGACAGAATACAGCGGATAATAAGCATGTGAATGCCGGGAATGTATATCCGATCATCACGGGCCTTATGGATTCGGATGTCATGTATCTTCCCGAGGAGATGGATCCGGATATACTTAAGGACAGGAGCATACATGTTTCTTCGGATGAGCTGACGGTACAGGATATGGGCTATGACGGAAGGGAATATACGGCAGGTATCGCCAATGCGTCTGACAGTGACGGATGGATATCTTTGCCGCTTACCTACTATCCCGGATATGTTTCTTCACAAGGGCTTAAGATAGAACAGGATGCTGACTGCAGGGTCAGACTGAGCGTTCCGGCAGGCTATACGGGCGTGTCGACTGTCGGATTCAAAGAGCCGTGGTATTGGCGAATGTCAGAGATAATAACAGCTGTTATGATCGTTTCGATGGCGGTCATCGCCATTTGCCGTCACAGAAAAAGAAAGGATTTAAGAGTCGGACAGACAGATGATGAGCAGTGACAGAGATAAGCACAAAACCGAATATGATACCGGGATAGCAGGATATATCGCAGCGGCGGCGCTTTTAGTGATACTTACTGTCATTCCCGTTGCGACTCTTGGACGTATGGCCGTTGGGCATATTCCCGTCACGCAATACAGAGAGAATATCCTTGGCAAATACAAGATGATCACGCTTAATACCGCACTGAGCGAGAAGATAAGCGGCGGTATGTATATGGAGTCCAATGAAGTCCTTTTGGGTAAGGACGGATGGCTTTTCTATAAGACGGATACGGACGGAGAACCTCTGTATGACTACATGGGTATCAACAGCTTCACGGATGAAGAACTGATGCGTATCTATGGCAATTTATCTGAGGTGAGTGAGACGGTATACTCTAAAAGGGTTGAGTTAAGAGCCAAGAAGGGCAGGCCGGTATTTTTGCCTGAGAGGGATGCAGTTGAGAACTCTGTGAGTCTGGCTGTGCTTACGATACCCAATAAAGAGCAGGTATACAGCGAATACATGCCCGATACCGTAGAGAAGATCTATGATACATCAAGGCTTAAACAGTTAAGCGGATATATGGATGACAGAGGGCATGAGACAGTTGTCATGGACAGATATGTTCCGATCATGACATATACGGATGTAAGTGATGTGTTCACCGAAGTGCATGATGATTATCCTCTGTATTATAAGACCGATACTCACTGGACGGATGTCGGAGCATATCTGGCGCTTACGCAGGTTATGGACGGGATATCGGAAAGAAGACCGGTCATAAGACTGTCTTCTGATGAAGATGACAGGGAAGATAAGTCACCTGCTTCTGTATTGGATGAAGTGACATTTACGGAAGAATCCGGATTTGTCGGGGACCTGACTAAGATAAGTGCCACACAGGACAGATTCACGGATGTAACATATAAGATCGACGGTGATTCCATACCGGACAGGTACAGGACGAACAGTAAGCTGCTCATAGTCGGAGATTCGTTCGGTGATGCCATGCAGCATGTTGCAAAGTATTGCTTTAAGGAAGTGCGTTTTTTGGATATCAAGGAATATCCCGATAAGTTTGAAGAGGAACTTGATTCTTATGAGCCCGACCTTGTTATCTTAGAGTGCGTGGAGAGATATCTGCCGAGACTGCTTGAGTTAGACAGATGAATAAATTACGCACTTATTGACAAATTCTCGGTGGAGCGATATTATTTAGGCAGATTCTCGGTGGAGCGAGAATCTGCCTATTTGTGCAAAGGGTATTTACAGGAATCTGTAAAGAATTGGTGTTATGAAGATAGAAGAGTACCTTAAGAGCAGACAATTGAACATATTGAGAGTAAGTGAGTTATCGGGTATTCCATATACAACGCTCGGCGACATAGTAAGGGGCAGGACGGATGTAGACAATGTATCAGTTAAGGTGCTGGTGAAGCTTTCAGAAGTACTTGGTATGTCAATGGAGGATGTTTACGGCCTTCTCAAGGATGCTGCACCGACACCGGAGCTTGATGAGGGGTATTCACTCCTTGTAAAGAATGGGAAATATTATATCACTAAGGATGGCAGGCAGTCATATCTGTGCGATAATACGCGAGAGTATGCATATTACATCAGGGATATAGCAACTACTTACATCAATAATGAACTGAGGGCGGAAAGGATGCGATCATGGAAAAAGATGTTATAGGATACCTTATCATGCGAAAAGATGATCCCATAACTTATGCGGAGTTTACGGCCGACGGGAATATGATCAGTTTTTCTAAGGATATGATGAATAAGGAACTGGCCCCTCTTCAGGATGCATACCAGGAACAGTGGCTGAACCTTTGGTGGAAGGAGAGGTCTGTTCCGATAGAACAGGACAATATACAGCACTTTTTGACTGCTAACGGATATAATATGCCGAGTGAATTCCTGATCAGGAATCTGGGGCTCAGCCTTACGGATTATTACTGGTTAAAGCCCGTAGGGTCCTCGCTGACATGGAAGGATGTCAATCTGTATGATAATGAATTCAAGGGCAATCTTCTGGATTGGGAGAGGGAATCTATAGGCCACGATGACCATACTGCCAGTGAAGATACACCACATTATTCGCCCAATGGTTCGCTCCAAGGATCCATAGAAAAGTCGTGGGTGATAAATAACGGAGAAAGATGCCTGATCAAGGGTAATCATTCATATAAGTCCGATGAGAGTATAAATGAGATCATAGCGTGTGAGATACACAAAAGGCAAGGGCAGAAGAATTATTGCAAGTATGATCTTATAGAGATATCGGGCAAGGAGTATGCTTATGGCTGTTACTCGAAAGCATTTACTTCTCAGAAGAAGGAACTTATATCCGCATGGGCCCTATATACAAATGAAAAGAAGGATAACAATACATCCGGATATGATCATTTGATCAAAATGTGCGGGAAATACGGGATGGACACTGATGAAGTACGGGCAGGGCTCGAATACCAGATCATGGCGGATTTTATCATGTCGGGATATGACCGGCACCTTAACAATATTGCGTTCATCCGAGATGCCGATAGCCTTAGATTTATTGGACTTGCTCCGATCTTTGACAGTGGAGGGTCCATGTTTGCCTGCAGGTCGATCCCGAAGAATGAGAAGGAACTGATGAACATAGAGACCAACAGTTTTATCAAGAAAGAGACCGGAATGCTCAATCTTGTGACGGACAGAGAACTCATTGATCTTACGAAACTTCCGCCTGCTTCCTATATAAGGGAGCTGTATCACAAAGATCCTAAGATGGATGAGAAGGATATCAACAACATAGCACACTGGTACGAAAGAAAGATCGATATATGCAGGGACTTCCAGTTGGGAAGAAAGGTGTTCAAAAGGACATAGATCCCGGTTGATTAGCTAAAAATCTAAAACAGAATATTCTAAGTATATTCGATTATCCATTGCTTTGGAAAGTAATAAGAAATATCAAGAAAATGTGTGAAAGGGGCAGGAACTCAGATATGATCAGTCGCTATAATCATCGTCATCCAAATGACTCGTCCTGATCCTTAAGAACTCAATCAGATCATGCTTGTCCTTATGGCATAATTTAGAGAAATAAAAAAGAAGCCTCTTCTCAGATTCTCCCAAGAATCTTAACTTGGATACATTGATAGGGGTGTTGATATAGGCGATATACTCGTCCATATCAGGCATCGCATGCAAATCTTTGCTACGCTTCGGCAGGGTAACTTCACGTTCATCATCAACAGTTGACAGGATCATAAGGTCCTCTACAGGAACATTGTACAACTTAGACAATACTGTCATTGTCTGTGTCGGCGGTATTATCCTCCCTGTCTCGTAATGAGAATATGTCTGTCTTAGAACGTTGAGCTCGGATGCAACGAAAGATTGTGAATAACCCAGAGACTGTCTGAGAGCCCGAAGATAATTGCCGAGCTTGTTTTCGCCCTTATTGTTCATTTGATTTCCTCCATCATTAAATCTAACCTATTAAACGTGACAAAAGTCTATTTGTAATTGCCCAATTCACACACCCTCATCAACAGATTATCCCTAAAACACGTTACAGCGAATAGTGAACGCTATCGAAATAAGCACCTTGCAATTATCAAGACATAGACAGGAGAGTGTTCGCAACACCAAAGCACCTGCAGAACAGTGGATTTTCAGTGCGCCCCGAACAATCAAAGAGGGGGTTGACAGGATAAAATAAATAGCATACAATACAAAAGGCTAGCATAAATAGCATTACGCTATTTGTGCTAGTCAGCATCAAACCATTCTATTAATAGAGGAGGAGAAGAAAATGCTTAACAGAATGAAGAGAGTACTTGCTGCATCTCTTGCTGTTGCTATGGTGATGGCGCCTTGCGCAAGCGC
>CAMNDJ010000048.1 GCA_946535225.1 uncultured Lachnospiraceae bacterium | reverse complement strand
GGGCTTAACCTGCTCAAGTAACTCTGAATGAGGTGTCTCTGATGCTGCCACCTTGATGACCTTGTCGTTTCCGCCTGCTGACTTGCCGCAGCCTGTCAGAAGTCCTGCTGTAAGTATAGTTGCTGTTAATAAAGCGATGATCCTTCTTTTCATAATCTTTTCCTCCTCTTCTTTGAGCTAAGTGCTCTTATCTATATCAAACGACCTTTTGTCGCCCGATAGCTTAAATCAAATGTTTCGTTTGTCTATCCGTACCGCGATCTTCGTACCTATGACCTGCATGATCTGTACGAGTAATACCAGTAAAACCACCGTAACTATCATGATATCCGTCTGATATCTGTGATAACCGTATCTGATGGCTATATCACCAAGGCCGCCGCCTCCGACTGCCCCGGCCATTGCCGAATACCCGAGGACCGTTCCGAGTACGATGGTCGCGTTGACTATAAGCGATGTTCTGGCTTCAACTATCATCACCTTGAAGATGATGGTCCATATATCGGCACCCATGCTCTGTGCCGCCTCGATCACTCCCGAATCTACTTCTCTTAATGAAGATTCAACCATTCTGGCTATAAAAGGCGCGGCTGCCAATGTAAGCGGCGGTATCGTTCCCGCAGTTCCATAGCTCTTGCCCACGATAAATCTCGTGATCGGAATTATCAGTATCAACAATATAAGAAACGGTATGCTTCTGGTAATGTTGACCACAACATCCAATATCTTATATACGATCTTGTTGGGCTTAAGACCTCCGTCGGCCGTGACCACAAGCGCTATTCCAAGCGGCAGTCCGATCAGGTATGCGATCAGTGTCGATACCAACGTCATTGTAAGCGTCTGACCGACTCCGACTATTATCATATTAGTGACTTCTCTGCTCCACATATTCTGTCCTCTCTATGCGATATCAATCGCAAGGCCAATCCTCATCTTCTACTTCAAGGTTACATCTCTTAAGATACTCTATCATCTTCTCCTGTGTAGTTTCATCCTCAGGCAGCTGCAATATCATCTGTCCGTGGGCTATACCTCCGATATCCTGAGTATCCGCAAGAAGTATATTGACCGGTGCATTACACTCAAGCACCATATTGGCGATGACGGGTTCGAATGAAGAATTTTCCGTAAATGTGATACGGATGCATCTTCTGCCGTCCATTCTCGGTGTCGAATGATTGACCATAAAAACAAGTTTCTTGGCTGCTTTGCTCTTGGGGTGAGAGAAAACTTCCTCAACCGTACCGTGCTCGGCCAATACTCCTTCATCTATTATGGCTACATGTGAACATATCTCCTGAACCACCGTCATCTCATGCGTGATGATGACTATCGTGATACCGTATTTCTCATTGATATCCTTAAGAAGCCTAAGGATCGCCTTGGTCGTCGTGGGATCCAGGGCACTTGTCGCCTCGTCACAAAGTAAGATCTTGGGGTTGGTAGCCAACGCTCTGGCTATGGCCACTCTCTGCTTCTGGCCTCCCGATAACTGCGACGGATAAGCTCCTTCTTTGGCTTCAAGTCCTACTATCTTAAGCAATTCTCTTGCTCTTTCTCTGGCCTTGACTTTAGGTGTACCGACGATCTCAAGAGGGAAACATATATTATCGAGAACACTTCTCTGAGCCAGAAGATTGAAGCTCTGGAATATCATCGCTATCTCCGTGCGAACCTTTCTTATCTCCTTCTCGGACAACTTTGACAGGTCCTTATCTTCTATGAATACGGTTCCCTCCGTGGGCTTCTCTAAGAAATTAAGAGTTCTTACAAGTGTTGACTTACCGGCACCGCTCATTCCGATGATACCGAAGATATCTCCCTTGCCAATCTCTAAGTTGATGTTCTTAAGTGCCTCCACCGTATTATCCGTAGTTGTGAAGGTCTTGGATACATTATCTATACGAATGATCGTTTCTGCCATAAACAACGTCCTTTCTGTGTTCATTTCGGCGTCTTTAATATTTTAACAGATTTTTTCTATATGTAAATGTCAATGTACGCTGATGGCTTTTCTTATTTCCTACTATGTCAATAGGAATGTTATGAATAGATAATACTACCCATCCTCCTGCCTGTCAACACTTTTTTAAAATATTTTTCATATGGGAAATATACCGCAGATATGCTACTATCTCTTTAAACAGATACGACAGAGATCCAACCGGGCAATATGTGATCACCTGTATTCCTTACGGAGGATATGACATGACTGATGCAGAGATATATGGATATACCGAAGAACTGATAAAAAGAGCCGGCATCTTTGATGCCTCTTTTTTGACAGGATTTGTTGAGGCCCTGAGCGAACACCCGGACATCAAAAAAGAGTATATATATTATTTAGAGCATGGTTCATTCAACTGCGCCTATACGATAGAAGGTTGCTCCGTTGCCGATATCATCATCTGGCAGATGGACAATTTCAAGGCGCTATTAGATAATGCTGAAGCTCAGAATAAAGGTAATCCCTATAAAATGACGCTTCTTGGCTTTGATACGATGATGAAAATGGCCGATGATCCCGGCACCTATATTGCTAAGATGCGCGCGACCACCGGCACTGATTATCTTGGTAAATTCTAATGCTTATTTATCCGAAATATCTGTCATGTAAGCCCTTGAATGCCTTACCGTGACGAGCTTCGTCACGAGCCATCTCATGAACGGTATCATGAATAGCATCAAGTCCTGCTTCCTTGGCACGCTTAGCAAGATCGGTCTTGCCTGCTGTTGCGCCGTTCTCGGCTTCTATACGCATCTCAAGATTCTTCTTGGTAGAATCCGTAAGCACTTCACCCAAAAGTTCTGCGAACTTGGCAGCGTGCTCAGCTTCTTCATATGCTGCCTTCTCCCAGTAAGCACCTATCTCGGGATAACCTTCTCTGTAAGCAACTCTTGCCATAGCAAGATACATTCCCACCTCAGAACACTCGCCGTTGAAGTTGGCTCTAAGATCATTGAGTATATCCTCGCTGACACCCTTAGCTACGCCTACTACGTGCTCTGCAGCCCATGTCATCTCGCCTTCCTGCTTGGTGAACTTCTCTGCCGGTGCATGACATACCGGGCACTCTGCCGGAGGATTATCTCCCTCATGAACATAACCGCATACTGAACATACATACTTCATAATCGTGGTCTCCTTTTCATTCTATAGTTTTCTCTCGGATCATATACAGATCCGATGCCGCTACCCTTTAACGCTTGGTCTGACTATTGTCTTCCTTACGTTATAATCATCTTACAATCCGCCATTTCCATAGTCAATTAAGATTTCGTATTTTTTTGAGTACATTCCGTGATATATGTGCTATTATGTGGGTGAATTATCTGAGCGTTCCTTATTTGACTCGTGACATTTATTGTAAGGGATTATTATGAGTAAGTGGAAAAACTGGCGTAACTGGAGTAAACACGACAGGCGGCTTATCAACAGCATAGTCGGTGACCTTAAAGAGGATCCCACAGTACTTAAAATGAGGGACTTTGTACAACACGGGAAGACCTCTACTTATGATCACTGTATTTCCGTAATGGAAGCAAGCTATAAACTGGACCGGATCTTAAATACCAGATGTGATAAAAGGGTCCTGCTTCGTGGTGCCATGCTGCACGATCTGTACTTATATGACTGGCACGATTCCACATCACATCAGGGCCTTCACGGCTATCACCATGCAGACAAGGCTCTTAAGAATGCCAGGGAATTCTTCAATATCGGTACAAAGGAACAGGATATCATCTACAGCCACATGTGGCCACTGAATATAACAAGACTACCCAAGCGTAAGGAAGCCTGGGTAGTCTGTATTGCTGATAAATATGTGTCTCTTAAAGAGACTATTCACCGAAGATGATCCTTAGATCGTAAACATCTTAACGTTGTCTCTGAGTTCCTCAGCTACCTGCTTTAAGTTCTCAGCCTGCTCTACCACATTCTCCATGTTAGAATCAAGCATTGACAGTGATGCACTCGTCTCCTGCGTAGATGCCGCATTCTCTTCTGATACTGAAGAAAGGGCTTCAACGGAGTCGAGGATCGAATTCTTGTTGCCGTCGAGCGTCTGTACGAGACTGACGATCTGCTTATTGCCGACTTCTGTCTCACGAAGCATAGACAACATCTCTTCGAATGAAGCACTCATGCTCGTAAGAGCGTCTCCCTCTTCCTCTGTAGCTACTCTGATATCCTCTGTAAGTGACTTGTTCTTATCTGAAAGATCCGTGATCTGCTTAAGCATACCGGTGATCTCATTGGCTGCATCATTGGATTCTTCTGCAAGATCCTTGATGTTGTCAGCAACGACCGCGAAGCCCTTGCCTGCTTCACCGGCTCTTGCTGCCTCGATCGAAGCATTGAGAGCAAGAAGGTTGGTCTGGCTGGCAATTGAGATGATGAGCTCTGCAGACTGGCTGATCTGTGCCACAACATTGGCAGTCTCACCGACTGACTCTGATACCTGGTTGGCCTTCTGTCTGGTATTCTCGCCGGAAGACATGAGCTCTGATAGCTGATCCTGAACTCTCATGGATTCATTGATAACTGCAGTACCGTTCTCAAGATTTGAATTAGCTGCTTCAAGGACATTCTCAACCGCATCGCCTATGCTGATCGTAATATCGGAAGTATTCTGTACATCACCGGCCATGGCTGTTGCACCGTTGGCAAGATCTGATACAGCCTGGTTGATATCGGCCGTAGCTCTCTGGCTGTCAGAGATCTTATCCTTGGCTTCTGTAGCACTGCTGTCTACGATCTGTGCATTGCCTATGATCTTCTTAAGCGCCTCATGAAGGTTGTGACGCATATTCTCAGCTGATACTGCGATCGCCTTGAATTCCTTGATCGGAGATTCAACTTCGAGGTGGGTTACGAAGTCACCTTCCGCCATATTGTCAATGCCGCCTTCAACTCTCTTGATTCCGTCTGAGAGTGACTTGGCTGTAACGATCACCAAAACATACAGGAGAACTATTACGATAAGGAATATGATGATAACCGTAAGAACCTTACCCTGCATCTCTTTCTTGGCTGCGGCATCTTCCTGTTCTGCCCAGGCTTCAACGATATCCGTTGCGCCGGAGATAGAACCGCGGGTTACTTCGAACTGCTCGTTAAATGCGGTTATATCTCCTTCATTAGTCTGGAAGTTATAACACTTAGACCATGCATCATAATTGGAATGGAATTCATCAATGTAATCCTGATAAGACTTTCCGTCCAATAAAGTACCGGTATAAAGCTTAGGTACCGACTTGGCTATCTCTGAAGCTTCATTTACTCTTTCAAGAGTCTGCTCTATATTCTCGTTATATGTAGCTACTCTGGCTGCGTACAGACCCTCCATCACTTCCGGCGGAAGATTGCCGTCAGATTGAGATACACTTATATACTGCTGAGCTGCATTCATGGCCTGATAGAAATCCCTGTCGGCGTTGACCAGGTTGTTGTTGATCTGATACAGGGTGTTGTAGTACAGATTCTCTGCACTTGAATATGTACTGTTCATCTCGCTGCCCATGATGATGACTGATACGATCAGGCAAATGACTACCGGAAATACCAGCATCTGCAGTGCGATCATGAACGACAGATTCGCTTTTGCAAATAGTTTCTTCATAGATCATTCCTCCATAAGAAATAAGAAAACTCAATAAGTGTTATAGTCTGACAATTTGATGATGTTCTTATATTTTATCACATAGTCCTTTGCGTGTATAGGAAAAGTTCGTATTTTGGGCGTTTGTGAATAGTTTAACTGTCTTATGTAAACTATATCGTTCTCTTGTCCGCCCTTGAATAATACGGTGCTTTTTGCTAGACTATCCTTGTTCGCTATATAAAACATTTTTCCGGAGGTGAAAAAATGAGCAATAAAGTAACATTTGACTATTCTAAAGCCGCTCCCTTCGTAGCAGATCACGAAGTGGAGAATATGAAGAAGCTTGTCATGGACGCTAAGGAGCTTCTTGTATCCAAGAAGGGACCGGGTAATGATTTCTTAGGCTGGATCGATCAACCCATCGCTTATGATAAGGAAGAATTTGCCCGCATCAAGGCTGCCGCAGAGAAGATCAAAAGCGATTCGGAAGTGCTTCTCGTTATAGGTATCGGCGGATCATACCTCGGTGCAAGAGCTGCGATCGAATTCCTTCGTCACAGTTTCTACAATATGATAAGCAAGGATCAGAGAAAGACTCCCGAGATCTACTTTGTGGGTAATTCCATCAGTTCTACATATCTTAAGAATCTGATAGATGTCATAGGTGACAGAGATTTCTCCATTAACATGATCTCTAAATCAGGTACCACTACAGAACCTGCGATCGCTTTCCGTGTACTTAAGAGTATGATGGAGAAAAAGTACGGCAAGGCAGAAGCCGCTAAGAGGATCTATGCTACTACAGACCGGGCCAAAGGATCACTTAAGGGTCTTGCAACAGAGGAAGGTTATGAGACCTTTGTAGTTCCGGATGATATAGGAGGAAGATTCTCTGTTCTTACGGCAGTAGGCCTCCTTCCCATCGCAGTCAGCGGAGCTGATATAGATAAACTTATGGAAGGAGCAGCTAAAGGCAGAGAATATGCTCTTAATAATGCATACGAAGAGAATGATGCTCTCCTCTACGCAGCACTTCGTAACATTATGCTTCGCAAGGGCAAAGCGATCGAGATCTTAGCCAACTATGAGCCTGCAGTTCACTACGTATCAGAGTGGTGGAAGCAGCTGTACGGCGAGTCTGAAGGTAAGGATCAGAGAGGCATCTTCCCTGCAAGTGTAGATCTTACAACAGATCTTCACTCTATGGGACAGTTCATCCAGGACGGCAGCCGCAATCTCTTTGAGACTGTCATCAACGTAGAAACCTCCCGTGAGGAGATCACCATAGAAGAAGAACCCGTAGATCTTGACGGACTTAATTATCTTACAGGCAAGACAGTTGATTTTGTTAATAAGTCAGCAATGAACGGTACGATCCTTGCTCATACGGACGGACAGGTTCCCAACTTCATGATCAAGGTTCCCGAGATGAACGAGTTCTATCTCGGTGAGCTTTTCTACTTCTTCGAATTTGCCTGCGGCGTAAGCGGTTATGTACTCGGAGTCAATCCTTTCAACCAGCCCGGTGTGGAAAGCTACAAGAAGAACATGTTCGCATTGCTTGGCAAGCCCGGCTATGAGGCTGCCAGAGAAGAACTCCTCAAGAGACTTCAGTAAGCCGTTCAGATCGGCCTGTCAGCAGCCGATGATCAGAACCTGTTATATGTTTTATATGTAATGATAAAAGTGCCATATACGATCTCGTATATGGCACTTATCATTATCACTTCAATATTCACGGACATCAGTCGTCCGCTTATTATCTTCCGGTACTATGAAAGCTTGAAGAATGAGATAGCCTCGCTCATGCCTTCATTGATAGAACGCATCTCTGTCGTAGAGTTCTGAGTATCCGCACATGCGTCGGTAACTGTCTGACAAGAAGCAGCAACTTCCTCGGCAGAAGCACCGAGCTCTTCTGATATGGCACCGAGATCCGTTGTCGCATTGGACATCTCTTCCTTGATCTGATCAAGGGTACCGGCCATCTGTCTGATGGTCTCAATCTCGCTTATGGAAGCCTCAACCGAATCAGAAAGCACATTGAACTTCTCCTGAGCTTCTTCGATATCGGTCTTCTCCTTATTGATAACCTCATATACTCTGTCAGAGATATCCACGGTTCCGCTTGAGAGAACGACCACATTCTCGATGATCTGCTTGATCTCCTTGGCTGACTCAGCCGAAGAATCCGCAAGAGATCTGATCTCATCGGCAACGACTGCAAAGCCCTTACCGGCTTCACCTGCTCTTGCTGCCTCGATCGAAGCATTAAGTGACAGAAGGTTGGTCTGTGCAGCAATAGATTCGATAGCCTGCAGCGCTGAACTGATATCACCGATAGCTGAATTGGTCTCATCGATCTTGCCCTTGATCTCTTCCATGGCCTCAACAGACTCGTTGGCTCCGGCATATACCGATCTCATGCAGGCGGTCGCCTCGTTATTGGCAGTCTTGATGGTCTGAGAAGCATCATGAAGATTCCTTACATTTGCATTAAGCTTCTCGATATCTTCACCGAGATTAGATGTCTTCTCTGCAAGGATCTGTGCGTTATCCGCAACACTCTGTGATGTCTGTGCCACTTCATTGATAGCCGTATTGATCTGCGAGATGGAATCGACATTATGTCCTGTCATTCCGTCTACGCTTAAGATAGAATGATTAAGGTTACCTGCAGCATCATGTACCGTCCTCATGGACTTACCGAGAGCATCTCTAAGTGCTCCGTATGCCTTAATGATCGTAGCCGTCTCACGTATATGTGTCTTAGCCTTGCATTCTGCGGTAACATCACCGGTACTGAACTGATTGAGCGACTTGGATATCTCGATAAGAGGAACTGATATAAGTCTCTCCACAAGCATCGCAACTATAGCGAAGATTACAAGGCATACAATGATGATCACGATAGTACTGATCTTGATCTGATCAACGGCTGCCAGAACATCATCTTCATCCGCTGTAAGGACTGCTATATAGTGTCCGCCGTTACCCACATAGTAACCGGCATACTTAACCTTACCCTTATACTTATACTCAACGAGGCTGGGCTCAGGTGACTCACCGGCTTCAAGCCTTGCTACGAGGCCCTTGACAGCTTCGTTCTCCACAGGATTACCGATCTTAGACTCGTCAGGATGATGAAGCATTGTACCCTTGGCATCAACGATGTACACATAAGCTGTCTTAAGATTGAGCTCGGATACATCGGACAGATCCGATGCTATATCACTTACATAGAAGGCTCCGCCTGCATAACCTATGGGTGAGCCGTCTACCAGCACGGGCGTATATATGGACATGATGATCTGTCCTGATGCGGGGCTCTCCATGATTCCCGTATTGTACACTCCGTCAGGAGCCGCAAGCATTGAATTCTGAAGTGCGGTAAGGGCATCCCCTTCCCTCAACACCTTGCCGATGACGGGCACTGCCGGATGTGTCATGACCTTCGAGGTCCAGTCACATATATATAATCCTTCCCATCCCTTAAGAGATGCGAAATAATCCAGTGTATACTGCTGTGCCTCGGCCTGTATCGCCGCATCGTCCGGATGAAGAAGCGCTTCCTGTATGATGGGAGCTGTCGCATATCCCTTAAGAGCCTCCCCATTCTTGGTTGCTATGGTATCGAAGGAATTGCCGATACCCTCTATAACCTGTACGAAGGAATCGTGTGTGTAGCTCTTAAGCACAGATCTGCTCTTAACGATGGCTACAATCCCGATAATGATTGATGCCACAACAAGCGGCAGCAACGCAAAAAGAAGCAGTGTCAGGCGCATCGACAGTCCTGATTTCTTATCTTTGTCCGTTCTGTTCTCACTGTTGATTTTTAGTGATTCACTCTTAGTTGCCATAGTTTACTCCTTTGATAAACAGAAAATTAGATCGTTTTCCCACACGAATACTTGAAAAAACATTTAACTTCATTATACAGAAAAAAATATGGTTTTTCAATCTCGAAAACTTAAGGGGTTGTGCCAATAGTCTGACAATAAAGTCACTCACTTATGCTATACTCCTTATATGGGAAAAAAGAAGGCGACTGAAACAATTAAGAATCCCTATGATACCGGCACCCTCCGCCACGACCTGTGGGAAGCGGCAAAAGAGCGTGTCATCGGGATCGACAGACAGAGACTGCAGATAGGGACACTGTCCGAAAAGACGGTCCACGCCGTGGTCAAGAACTACTATGAACCTGATGAAGATCATCAGGAGATACCGATAGAGGGTAAATGCGCAGATATCTATACCGAAGACGAGCGGATAATCGAGATCCAGACCGGCAACTTCAGCCGTCTTAAAAGCAAGCTTCCCGTATTTCTGCCAGAATATGATGTGACTGTCGTATTACCCGTTCCGGACCGCCGGCGTATGATCTGGATAGATCCGGAGACCGGAGAGGAAGTAAGTGCCGGTGCTTACAGAAGCGCCCTGGCTCCATGGCCGGCGTTCAGAGAACTGTATACCATCAGAGAATACCTGTCCCATCCGCATATGCACGTGCGATTCCTCTTGATGAACATGACCGAATACAGGCTGTTAAACGGTCGAAGCCGTGACAGGAAGCACTTCGGGAAAACCCGTCATGACAGAATCCCCGAAGAACTGACAGGTGAGATCATACTCAATGAGCCCAGGGATTATATGCTCTTTCTGCCGGAAGAACTGACAGAGCATACGAAGATAAGCGAAGCGGCCGATGACACCGCTGCCGTAAGAAAAGCCACGGACCCCGAAGCCGCTCCGACAGGCACATTCACATCTGCCGAACTGGCCCGGGCCGCCCATATCCCCAAGCCATACTTAAGCTATGTGACAGGACTTCTCAGAATGCTCGGCGTGATAGAGAGGCTGCCTAAGAAGCAGGGCCGGAGCTGGTTATACAGGATCCGAGAATAACCGTCAGATATATACTTTTCTGTTCATGTAAACGTAACTTCGGGGGTAGAAATTTGCTTCTGTTATTCTAAAACCGCCAGTATACCGGCAGGCTTGGATCAAGCGGCTTACAGTCGAGGCGGTCCTTCGGGAACACCGTCCTGAAGCCCTTGCCGGATAAGATCAGCCTGACATAATCCAATTCACTGTTAAGCGGCTCATCCGTCTCCATGGCAAATACCATGTCCTCCCTAAGATCATCCGTACTGTGTATATCCGAACCGCAGGTCATGACCATATCATGAGATATCGCATAATCATAAGCCGACCGATCCATCTCGGGCGTATTGCCTGCATTGGCGATCTCCCAGGCATCGCAGTGATTCGGATGCAGCACGATCTCACGCATATAGCTTCTTTCCCTGAAGGGATGAGCCTGAACCACAAGTCCTCCCTCGGAATGTATCAGCTCATACTGCTCTTCCTGAGTGATCTTAATGATCTCCGGGTGCTCTGTAAGCCACTCGGGAGTAAATCCGTATATAAGGAAGTCCTCACCTGTTCCGTATGAAGTCTCCCAGCCGAAGAAAACCTTGAGCCCTGTGCCCTGTGCAGCTTCCCTGGTCTTACGGTAGCTCATGCAATACTGCGTGACCCATTCATCCCAGGGCAATTCTCTTGATATACAGGTGTTACCGAGATAAAAATGATCCGTCACAAAGATCCCGTCATAGCCTAACTTAAGATATCCTTCTATATATTCCTCACCCTTAGATCTTCCGCACGCGGATGAATCCGAAGTATGCAGATGAGTCTCATATTTATACGACATATTTACCCTTCTTTCCTACAAACAGTTCTGCAAATGCAGGCAGGAAACCCGACTTGATCGCAGTAGACCTTGATATGGCGTGAGACTCCGCAGTCCCGTAAAACGGCAGGCTCCCGTCCTCTATGATCTTCTGCTTCAATATGGTCACAAGGAGCGGGGACAATCCCCTCCCACGATATTCAGGGAGTACATCTATACCTATCTGATGCACATACTTCCCGTCCAGACTGGCACCTGCAAGCGCTGCCATATCAGTCACCGGGCGGTCGCCCCGGACGGGTGCCGGGTTCGATATGACGGAAGTGTCAGACGCATTCGTTTTTCCCGTATCCGATACAAGCTCCGCCGGCATGCCTACGCCGTAGACATCAGGCTGTGTAGGCGAGTACGGCCATGCATTATGGAAAGGATTCGACTCCTTCGATGCGGTGATCTCATCCTCACTGAACCACCGAAGGCCTTCGGGTTCAGTAAGCCTCGGGGCATCCTCATCCGGCAGGAAATAAATATGCGTATCGACGATCTCCCTGTCATATTCATTGAGTATGTGATCTATCTTGCGAAGCCTGCTGTAGTTGAAGAACCACTCTGCGGGATAGTCCTTGAGGATCTCCTCCCATCCGGGAATGGTCTCCTCCGCCGCCATCACATAAGCTCTGCCCATAAACACGATCACGCGGAAAAAGGGATCGAGCTTGTCTATGACTCTGCTCCCGGGCAATACAACGCTCGGGGCGATCCACATGTCGTCCTTAATCCTGTGTGCTTCGCCCAGGTTGCAGTCCAGCTCAAACTGCTTCTGTATGGTTTCCAGTGTATACTTGGATATACTCATTGATCTCGTCCTCTAATTCATAAGCGACAGATCGAAGTCGTCTATCGTTCCCCAGCCGCCGCCTGCACTCTCTATATAATAGCCTATCGTGACCGTATCGCCTTCATGTACCTCTATATCCCTGATCTCTGCCTTCTTCCACTGCTGCCAGCCGTCAACCGTAATGGATTCCGAATCCATCTCCTTTTCACCGACGAAGGCATACATATAGATGACCGCATTCTCACCCATATCTCCGCCCTGGATATATGAAGTGAGCACATAAGTACCTGCAGGGATATCCGTTATCTCCTGCTGCATATCGAATGCGAAGTCTGCAGCCTTATAGTAGTGAAAGGCCTTGGTTCCGTCGTGAGCATCGGCTTCCTTGTCCTGGATGTCCACGGGAGCACTTCCGCCGTCAGAGAATGAATTCCACGGTGAACCCACATTGTCATCTTCAAAGCTCGGATTGACCACATAGTTTATATTGGCCACATTGACAGTTGCCGTGACCTGTATCTCTTCACCCGGAAGTGCATCGGACACTGCCGTACCGTTAACTGAATATGCACCTGCTGCGCTTGTATCTATCTTATCAATATCCTCTGTATTCCATGTGAGCTTAAGAGGTGATGTGACAGATGTGTCATTATATGTTACATCCAGCGTCTCAGGCATGACAACGGTTCCGCCAATGCTCACATCTACCGTGAGCAGATCGGGATCCGTAAGATCGGTCGTGATCTCGGTGTTCGGCCCGACGGCTCCGTATCTTACGTACTTAAAGACATCAAGTGAGGGAAGCTTTTTGCCCGTGAAGTCAAACATGGCCTGATTGTCCCACGAACTTCCGCCGTAGTATCTGCCTGCATCATCGGGATCATATTCCGCGGCGAAGCTGCTGGCCCAGCCCGAGCCCTTCTCTTCCCATACGGTCTTGTTGGATTCATAGTCGCTGCCCACCGGAATCCATGCGCCCTCCCAGTAGAAGAGGCCGATCGCGCCGCCGTCTATGGCTGCTGCCATGATATCCCTGATCGCATTGGCCTGGCCCTGAACGGATACGGGATACTGATTCTTAAGAGACGTTCCGTCCACGCTGTTGCCGGTTCCGTCTCCATCCTCGGTAGTATAAGGGTATGCGGTCTCCATTATGCAGGTCTTCACTCCGTATGTGCCGGAGATGTCATTAAGGACCTGCTCCATATTCTCAATGGTTCCGTGCCAGTAAGGGTAGTATGACACGCCGAATATATCATAATCGACCTTGGCACTGTCAAGCTGCCTCGCTGTCTCCATTATGTTCTTCTCATCGTCTATCTGGGTATAGTGGAGAACCACCTTGATATCCCTGCCTGATTCTGCCGAGACGGCTCTTACCGCATTACATCCTGCCTTCACGAGCTTAAGCTTGTTGTTTAAGCCCTTCTCTCCCGACATACCGTTATTGATCTCATTGCCGACCTGGACCATTGTGACATCAGCCCCGGCATCAATGATCGCCTTAAGACTCTCCGTCGTATATTCCGACACGGCTGTCACCTTGCCGTCCAGGTCCATATCCTTCCATGCCTTGGGAACCATCTGCTTACTCGGGTCTGCCCAGAAGTCCGAATAGTGGAAGTCCACGCATGTGCTGATACCGTATGCCGCTGCCCTTCTGCCGATCTCGGCTGCAGTCCGGGCTGTACAGTTGCCGCCTCCGTAACCGTGGCCTTCGCTGTCAAAAGGATCCACCCATACTCTCACACGGATACAGTTAATTCCCGCATCAGCCAGTATCTTAAGCAGGTCCTGCTCTGCGCCTGTCTCATCATAGTACTTTACACCGGAATCTTCCTGGGTCAAGAGCGTGGATATATCCATACCCATAATAAAATCCCCGGGCAATCCGTCTATCTTCTGTATGAATATGTCCGACTGTTCCTCCCCTGTCGGAAGGGTCGGAGTATAAGTCTGTGTCACTTCGCCGGTCTCCTTATTATCAGATGTATCCGCCACGTCTGTCTGTGCTGCTCCCGTCCCCGGTTGTCCGCAGCCGATCAGGGACAGAGTCAGAATGACCGCAGCCGCAGTCGCCGTTA
>CAMNDJ010000047.1 GCA_946535225.1 uncultured Lachnospiraceae bacterium | reverse complement strand
CCGCAGTCGCATCTCCTTTTACATACTTAACGGCACCGTCCATGGAACCGAAGAAACTCGACTCCTGCTGGATCTTGTCTCGTCTGACCTTGGCTTCCTGATCCGTAATGGCACCGGTATTAAGATCTGCATCTATCGCCATCTGCTTACCGGGCATGGCATCAAGAGTGAACCTCGCCGTTACCTCGGCAACTCGCTCAGAACCTTTGTTGATCACCATGAACTGGATGATTATAAGGATGATGAACACGATGAATCCGATTATCAGGTCGCCTCCGCCGACATACTGTCCGAAGGTCTCAACGACATTACCCGGATCTCCCGTGGTGAGGATGAGTTTGGTGCTGGATACGTTGAGGGCGATCCTGAAGATCGTGGTGAACAAAAGCATCGTGGGGAAGTAGGACATATCCAGTACTTCCTTGCTGAACATACAGGTGAACAGTATGGTAAAGGCTATCGCGATATTGATCGCGAGCAGTATATCAAGTATCCAGCTTGGTATGCTGATGATGAACATCACAAAGGCAGCCAGGACATACAGCGCTACGCCTATGTCGGCCTTCTTCATACCTGCCATCAGCTTAACCTCCCTTCTTCATGATATACCAAAGCCAAGATCTCAGCCACGGCCTGATACAGTTCCGGCGGGATCATCGCTCCTACATCCACGTTTGCATAAAGCATCCTTGCAAGCGGCTTGTCTTCCATGATATATACATCATTATCTCTGGCGATATCTTTGATCCTCTGCGCCAGATAGTCCGCGCCCTTGGCCACTACCAAAGGTGCCGGTGCAGTCTGTGCATCATACTTTATGGCAACAGCGTAATGGGTAGGGTTCGTGATAACGACATCAGCGGAAGGAACGGACTGCATCATACGTCTCATGGAAGCTTCACGCATGCGCTGTCTTATCTTACCCTTGATCTCAGGGTTACCTTCCTGGTTCTTATATTCGTCCTTGACCTCCTGCTTGGTCATCTTCATATCCTTGTTAAACTTCCATTTCTGATAACCGAAATCTACGGCGGATATGATCAGATATACAGCTGATATCCTGATGCCTAAGTTGATGACCGTATCTCCGATCAACTGTATGGCCTGCAGGATAGGCATATCAAGCAAAGCCGGGATCAGTCGGTCCTTGCCCTTCACATACGAATACGTGATGTATCCGATGAGCAGGATCTTGGCTATTGATTTGATCAGTTCTACTAAGGACTGAGCAGAAAAAATCTTCTTAAAACCCTTGGCCGGGTTCAGCTTGCTGAATTTAGGCTGAAGCGGCTTGGCTGTGGGTTTCCATTTGACCTGCACGTAGTCACACAGGAATGCAACGAGCACTCCGACTATGAGCACGGGTGCCAACATTATGATGATCTGTATCATCTGGGTCCTGAATAACGTGAACATCTCCCTCTCGGGTGTTACGCCTCCAAGAAGCTTCGTCACGTAAGGGATCCTGTTATATACTGAATTAAAAGTCTGCAGGAATCTGATACCCAGCGGACCCGACCAGAGTCTCATCACCACAAACAGCATCAAAAGTCCGACTCCGTTGGCGATCTCTCTGCTCTTGGCTACCTGCCCTTCCTTTCTGGCATCTTCGAGTTTCTTCTGAGTGGCGGGTTCTGTCTTCTCACCACCTTCGTCATCCGCAAAAAACTGAAGATCTAAGGGTATCAATGTTCTATATGTTATGCCCGCTTCGGGCGATTCTATGTCTGTATCATGGTGCTCACAAAGGTAGCGACCATGGTCTTCATCTCCGTATATATGAAATTCGCCACAATCGGCATAAGGCTTGCCGTGAAGAACAATATACATATACCTACCAGGACCTTAAGCTGCATACCTACAGCAAACATATTCATCTGCGGCGCCACCTTGGCCATGATACCCAGTACCGCATTCAACAGAAGCATCACCGCGAATACCGGCAGGCATATCCTGAAACCGATCTCCACGTAATCTCCGGCGAATCTGATTATCGATTCAAGCAGTCTGTCCTCATCAAAGACGGCTCCGTTGACCGGAATGAGAGTGAACGTCTCGGCCAGAGCCGACAGAAGATATCTGTGCATTCCGGATATGATGAGCATCAGTGTAACGGCATATTGATAGAAAACACCCGTCATACTTCCCATCTGTCCGGTATTGGGATCCATAAGATTGCTCATGGACAGACCCGATTCCATATCCATCACTCTGCCCGCCAGATCCACTATGGAATTGCATATGTTCGCCGAATAACCGATCAGTACACCCGTAAGCGCTTCCTTGAGCACTATGGTCGCGTACCCGTATACGGTCTGATACTGCAGAGGTTCATGCTCTCCCAAGATCGTATACATTATGCCGGTCAGAAACAGAGAGAAAGCAACCTTGACCATTCTGGGCACACCCCTCTGTGAGAAAAACGGCGCCGTATATACGAACAAACTTATTCGCACGAGTATACACAGCATATACTCCACGTTATCCAAACTGATGGTATAATTGATCATCTGTATGAATTATCCCGTTATTTGATGTATACGGAGAAATCTCTCCAGAGCTCGGTAAGGTATTCCACCATGTTATTTAACATCCAGTGCCCCAGTATTATAAGGGCAAGGAATACACCCAGAACTTTTGGCACGAACGTAAGTGTCTGCTCCTGTATCGAAGTCACGGTCTGGAATATACTCACTAACAGACCTATGACAAGCGAAGTGAGCAGCACCGGTGCCGCGGTTATCACGACCGTATATAATGCATGGCTCATTATCTGCGCAACATCATCTATCGTCATACTTGTATCCCTTTAGTAAAAAGTCCTAACCAGATTGCCTATCACCAGATTCCAGCCGTCCGCCAAAACGAACAGAAGGATCTTAAACGGCATAGAGATCGTCGTAGGCGGAAGCATCATCATACCCATACTCATGAGCACGGATGCCACTACCATGTCTATGATTATGAACGGAATATATATCATAAAACCTATGATAAAAGCCGTTCTGAGTTCGCTTAACATGAAACTCGGTATCAGAACCGCATTGGGGATGCTGGCAAGATCTCCGTCCCATTCAGCCCCGGATATCTCCATGAACAGTCTCACATCCTTAGTCTGCGTCTGGGGATACATAAACTCCCTTATAGGATCCATTGCCAGACTGAATGCCTCCTGCTGCTCGATCTGACCCCTGTCAAAGGGTTCGATCGCTTCCGTCCTTATCCTTGCTATCGTCGGGGACATTATGAAGAATGTCAAAAATAGAGCCAGCCCCAGGATTACCTGATTGGGCGGTGCCGACTGGGTATTGAGCGCCTGCCTCGTAAAATGAAGGACTATGATGATACGGGTAAAACTGGTAAGGCAGATTATCAGTATCGGAGCAAGTCCTATGAGGGTCAGGGTTATGAGTATCCTAAGCGCTCCGTTGACCGTTCCGTTACCGTTGTCATATGTGACGGTGACGGTATTGGCGATATTGAGCTCCTTAAGATCATCTCCGCTATCTGATGAACCGGGCGCATTGATATTGGTCCTCTCATCGGTCGACCCGGTCAGATTTGAATCCCCGGTGCCGTTCTCTGTTGCTGTAGCATGCACTTTTACGACAGGGCATATACACAATATGCCTACCACTAACAGCAGGCATAATGTTCTGAATATTCTATTAAATAATCCAATGTTTGATCTAATCATTACGGTGGTCTGCACGATCATCGGACCCGTCCGCTTCCTTTACGCCACGCATCTTGTCCAAAATGTCGGCAAAATCAAAGCCGCTTGCATGGCCGTCTTCATCTATAACGATATCCTCTTTCGGAATGTCGCAAATAAATGCGGAAGAATCCTTCGAGACCGAAAGCGCCACATACCTCTGCCCTATGCGCACGATCTCAACATATACTCCCGGCGAGATGCGCGCACTCTCGATCACTTCAATATTACCGCTTTTCCCCTGCTGCCTGCCGAGGTTACCGATCCATCTGGTAACAAAATACGTAACGGCAAGTACAAGGACAAATATGAACAGTACGGTAATGAACTGCACAAAGGAATCCATTATGATTATTCCTTATCCTATAACTTTCTTAACCGCTTCTATTACTCTGTCAGCCTGGAAAGGCTTAACGATGAAGTCCTTGGCACCGTTCTGAATAGACTCGATGACCATTGCCTGCTGGCCCATTGCCGAACACATGATGACCTTGGCATCTGCATCAGAACCCTTGATAGCCTTAAGTGCCTGAAGGCCGTCCATCTCAGGCATGGTGATGTCCATGAGCACGAGATCCGGCTTAAGCTCGCCGTATTTCTCAACGCCCTTAGCGCCGTTCTCAGCCTCGCCGACCACATTGTAGCCGTTCTTTGTGAGAATGTCCTTGATCATCATTCTCATAAACGCTGCATCATCACAGATTAATACATTTTTTGCCATAATTCTCCACTCCTAACTTATTTTGTGATCTCCGTTACACGAATACCAAAACTTTCTTCGATTACAACAACTTCTCCCTTGGCCACGAATTTGCCGTTGACCAGTACATCTATAGGTTCTCCGGCTATCCTGTCCAATTCTATGATGGTTCCCGGAGAGAAGTCCAAAATCTCGGATATTGACTTCTTAGTTCTTCCAAGCTCCACCGTTACCTCAAGTGGAACATCTAAGATCAGGTCAATATTCTCATTACTTGCCAGTGCCCCTAAGCCGTTCTGGAAACTCTCAAACTGCGCGGGCTGGTAATTCATACCTGCAGGAGGCATTCCGTATGGCGGCATTGCCGGATAAGGCATTCCGTACGGAGGCATTCCTCCGGGCTGTGCCGCTGCGTCCGGTGCGGGTGCTGCCGGCGGCGGTGTGTAGGCCACGGGTTCCGGCGCGGGCGTTGGTGCAGGTGCGGGTGCGGGTTCTGCAGCGGCAGGTGCAGGTTCTTCTGCCGGTACCGTATCCAATAACCCTCCACCCATAAAGGTCTCTACGATCTCCTTGGCGAATTCGATCGGATACAACTGAAGTATCGTACTGTCCACCAACTCACCGATCTGCATGCGGAACGCTATCTCAACGAAGTCTCCGGCCAAGAAGTTGGCTACATCCGTACCTTCTAACTTATCTGTCTGCACATCCACCAGGTCTGCCGTCGGAGGCGAGATATCTATCATCTTGCCGAGCATCTGCGATAATGATGTCGCCGATGATCCCATCATCTGGTTCATCGCCTCGGAGATGGCGCTTAAGTGCAGTTCGCCGAGTTCACCCTCCGTATTGGTTCCGTCTCCGCCCATCATAAGGTCGGTGATTATCTTAACATCCTCTTCCTTGAGGATAAGGATATTGGAACCGTCCAGTCCAGTCGTGTATTTGATCTGTATGAATACACAGGGCCTTTCCTTATCAGCTGTCAGCTTCTCCCAGTTGCTGACACTCACAACAGGTGTTGTGATATTAACCTTTTGATTAACAAGGGAAAAAAGAGTCGTGGCTGATGTTCCCATGCTAATGTTGGCTACTTCGCCTATGGCATCTTTCTCTATGTCGGTAAGTGTAAATCCGCCTGAAGCTCCGGATGAAGCCTCGGCAGGTGCAGTATCAGCCGCGGGTGCTTCCGGCGCCGGCGCTTCCGGTGCAGGGCTGTCGGCGTCTGCGTTCATACCGCCAAGCAGTGCATTTATCTCGTCCTGAGATAAGATACCACCATCCATGCTCTTATTCCTCCTCTCTTATGACCGTTGTTATCCTGACAGCGTAATTATCATCGCTCTTACCGGGCATGGCCATAAATTTTCTTATATTCCCCACATATATCTCCAGTTCCTGTTCAGTCTTCGTATTAAGCCTTATTATATCACCGCACTGAAGATTAACGAAATCATTTACCGAGATGATACTCTTGCCAAGAACCGCTTTGATAGGCGCATCAACTCGCCTTATCATCGATTCCACGTACTGAGAGTAGTCCTCGTCGTTGGATTCCTTCATGGTTGAATACCAGAACTTGGTATTCAGTTTGTCCATAATGTCTTCCACCGTACTGAACGGAAGACAGATATTCATGAATCCTTCGACATCACCTATCTTGATATTGAGCGTTACGATCGCTATCATATCATTCGGTGCTATTATCTGGGCGAACTGCGGATTTGTCTCTATCCTCTCAAGGAAAGGTTCTATATCCACCACGTTCTTCCACGGATCTCTCATCAGCGTCATACAGATCGTCATGATCTTGTTGAGTATGACTAACTCTATGTCCGAGAAATCTCTCTCCTTGTCGATCGGTACCCCTTGTCCTCCGAGCATTCTGTCTATCATAGCGAATCCCAGATTCGGAGCAAGTTCTATGATTATCTGCCCTTGAAGAGGACTGAAATTCACTATTCCCAGAATGACCGGGTTGCTAAGTGCGTTAGAGAACTCTGAGAATACCACTGTCTCCGAACTGGCTACTGAGATGGATACCGACTTACGCAGGTAAAGCGGAAGGTTCGTCGATAACAGTCGGCCGTAATGCTCGTATATGATCTCTAATGTTCTTAGGTGTTCCTTGGAGAATTTCGCAGGTCTGGCAAAGTCGTAATTGCGAACCTGCTTCTCGTCTGTTTTTGATATTTCTTCGGCGTCCAGTTCACCGGTACTCAAGGCAGCCAGCAAACTGTCTATCTCGTTCTGAGATAATACCTCACCCAAGCAGGCTCACCTCCTTTTGCCGAAATGTCGGTCGTTCTCTACGAGAACATATATGTCTCAGGTTGAGCCTCAAAGAGGTTCAACCCCACATTACGTTCTCTACGAGAACATAATGTCGCGGAATACTACGTTGTAAATGAACTTCGATCCGTACATCTGCTGTATCTTTGCAAGTATCTCTTCACGGAGCATATCCGGATTGCTCTCGGCTTCTTCGATGGGATGAGACTGGATAACAGAGAATATCTCACTCTTAATCAGGTCCATATTACTCTCCACCATCGGCTGATACTTCTCATAATCGGGATCCTTCTTGTTGAGCGAAAGTGATACCGATACCAGGCAGTAATGAGTCTCGCCGTCTGCGCCCTTCGCAAGAGAAATGGTCATCTGATCGGGTATCTGTACTACCTCGATATCCTCCATCGTGATCTCTGCTTCAGGTTCTCCGCCCACTTCGGATGCATCTGCAACCTCAAGCGACAAAGCACTTGATATACCGTCTATGAGTCTGGATGTCTTCTTCATCGTGCCCATAACGGAGAACATCATGATCGCTGTCAATGCTACGTTGACTATGAGCAACGCCAGCACCAGGATCGATATCATATTCTTCTTCATAATCTTCTCCTAATCCTGAAACAGTCTAATTCTCTGCGCTTAAACTGTTATATATTTTGATCTCTATACGTCTGTTCTTGGCTCTGCCTTCAGGCGTCGAATTATCGGCAACGGGAATATACTCGCCTCTGCCCGAATGCTTGATCTTGGAAGGATCTATACTCGTGTTCGCCACAAGATAATCAAACATCGCAAGTGCTCTGTACGAACTCAGCACGTCATTGCTCTCGAAATGGCTCGTATGGATGGGCACGTTATCCGTATGTCCCTCTATCTCTATAGTACTGGTCGCATAACGCTCAAGTATCATGGCGATCTTGCTAACCATCGGCATTGCCTCGCTCTTAAGATCGGCTGACCCCGAATCAAAGAGCACCGAACCCTTAAGTGTCAGCTGTACGTACTGAGATGTGAACTCTATGTCCACATCCTTGTCTATGCCGTTCTCCACCAAAGCTTCCGATACGGCTTCTGCCAGAGTCTCGCTCTCTTTGAGCTGCTCTTCCTGCAGAGCTTCCTTAAGTTCTTCCGCACTGTCGGCCTCGTCCTTGTTAAGGTCGTTCTGCTTGGCTGTCTGTTCTGCCGCCGCGCCTGTATTGCTTATATACATATCCAGGTTATTAAGCTGGCTCACGCCGTTGCTGATGAGCAGTCCGTCATCAAACGAAGATCCTCCGGCCTGGAAGATGCTGAAGGTGTTGGAAAATGACGCTGCGATCTCCTGGAATTTCTGGGCATCTATTGTTGACATCGAGAACAGAAGCACGAAGAAGCAAAGCAGGAGGTTCATCAGATCGGCGAAGGTCGACTGCCACGCCGGCGCGCCCTTAGGCGGCTCTTCTGCTTTCCTCTTAGCCATCTCCTTCACCTCCCGCTGCAGCCTCCATAGCAGCCTTCTCGGCAGGAGTTAAGAATGACTTGAGTTTCTCTTCTATTACTCGGGGGTTCTCGCCGGCCTGTATGGACAGCAGACCCTCTATCATTATCTCTTTGCTCTGCATCTCTTCTTCGTTACGAGCCTTAAGCTTGGCTCCGACCGGCGCACATATCCAGTTGGCCAGAAGAGAGCCGTACAATGTCGTAAGCAGGGCGACCGCCATCGAAGGTCCGATAGATGAAGGATCGTCCATGTTCTGAAGCATGTTAACCAGACCGATCAGAGTACCGATCATACCCCAGGCAGGACCCATGGCTCCGAGGTTCTCCCAGAACCCGATCTTGTTTCTGTGTCGGGAATCTATACTCATCATCTCGGTCTCCATGATGCCTCGCACAAGCTCGGGATCCGTACCGTCGACTATGAGCAATATACCTTTCTTGAGGAACGCATCATCAAGTTCGCCTGCGGCTTCCTCTAACGACAATAAGCCCTCCTTACGTGCTACGTTGGAGAGATCAATTATCTTCTTTATCACGCCCGATACATCCTGGGCTCCGTTCTTGAATGTCAATAGTATAGACTTAAGGCCTGCAACGTATTCCGGGATCGTATATGAGGCAAGGATACACATGAACGCTCCGCCAAATGTGATCAGAGCGGAAGGCGCATCCATGAAATTCAGTATGACTGAAAAACTGTTGCCAAATACTATTCCGAATATACACAGTGCAAAGCAGACTACTAAGCCTATAATGGTCGCCAGATCCACAATAATCCACCTGCGCTTCCATCAAATTGCATCAATTGACAGAAATATCCTTTCTATACGATTTTACTAGATTATTCACATCTTGTCTACTTTCTTTTACAATTATTTTCCTGCCTGTTGTAAAAGAAATCACGGTGTCGGGATTGGACTCTACCGTCTCTATCAGATCCGGATTGACCAATGTCTTCGTCCCGTTAAGTTTAGTTACCTCGATCATGCTTCCTCCAGCCGGGTCAGAGCCACATGTAATGTACCGCGGGCACGCTTTCGCTAGAGTTTTTTGCGTTACGTTACTAGACTCGATAAAACCTCGTCAAGTAACGACGCAAAAAAACTACCCGCTTGCACATTACATGTGTCTCTGTCTCTTCAGATATATGACAGTATACCACATAATGAAACAGAACGAAATACCGACACTACATATTGTAGTGTCGGCAAATCCATGTAAGGCTTTAAGAAACAGTTTTGTAATTATCTCTTTAAGTTAACGAGTTCTTCCAAAAGTGTGTCTGAAACCGTGATGATACGGGAGTTAGCCTGGAAACCACGCTGTGTTGTGATCATATCCGTGAACTCAGCCGAAAGGTCTACGTTAGACATCTCGAGTACGCCTGTTGTCATGTAACCGCCGCCTGACTTGATGTCGATACCGATACCGTCGAAATCACCTGAGTTCTGTGTATTCTTATACAGGTTGTCGCCTTCCTTCTCAAGACCTGAAGCATTGGCAAATTCTGCAACTGCTATCTGGCCTAAGAGTCTTGACATACCGTTATCATAAGATGCGTATATACGTCCGTCGTCCTGGATCGAAACACCGCTCATACGACCGAGCTTTCTACCTGCATCTCTCTTGTCCGCATCACCTGCAGATGCTGATACCGTTGATGTTCCTGAGTTGTTGAACATCGTTGTGGGCGAGAAATCGATCGTTATGTCTTCAAAGTTGCTCTCATACTCGCCCGAAAGAGGATTGAGCGTCTGTATTGCCGAAATATTTAGCTTGACCGTTGTATTTGCAGCACCTCTCTGTCCGATACCTTCGAACTTACCGGTAGCCACGTTGTAGAATAAGTTGGTCGTTGTCTCACCTGCCACTTTATTTCCTGCAGTACCGAGAGCTGTTACGGTAGCAGCGTCCACTGTTCCGCCTTCAGAATTCGGAACTGTAAGATCGAGCATCTGTCTTGCCGTAAGCTTTGTAGAACCGTCTCCTAATGTGAACGACCTGTCATCTAAGACGTCTCTCATGTTAAACTCGAAGGTCTGAGGAGATGATCCCGTATTATCCGTATATTTGAAGCGAAGTGTCTGAAGAGTCTCACCGGTGATATCTACACCGCCTTCTTTAAGGGCTGCCGCGATCTTGTCCCAGTCGGGATCATCACTCTGGTTTGATTTATATACGATATCTCCCGAAACCAAGCCCAATGTAGCATCGTCTGCACCCTTGTAAATAATATTCTTGCCGTCTACTACGGTATTGTCCTTCAGAGCTGCAACTATAGCCGCTGTATCCTGTGTTCCCTGTGTGCTTAAGATGTTGGTCATAACATCATCCGGAATCTCCACGGGCTTGTTTGAAGCATCAAGGATGCCCGATACGGTAACCGCATACATTCCGTCACTATCGGTAGACTTAAGATTAAGCTTAGCCGTATATGCATATCCGAGCTTGTCGTAGAACATAAGGTTCATGTTCTTACCTGATGAACTGGTTAAGTTGGTATCAAGCTTATCTACGATACCCGTGATCCTTGCCTGCTTTGTAGCTTCAGGCTCATAAGTCATATTCTCTGCACTCATGATGCGGAGAGGAGATACCGTATCCTGCTTGATATTGCCGGGATTATCGGGATCTACCTGCCAACCCATAACATTGTAACCGTTGGATGTCATCGCAAGATTACCTACACCGTCAACATAGAAAGAACCGTCTCTTGTAAAGAAGTTATCCTGCATGTTGGACACGATGAAGAATGCATTACCCGTGATACGGATATCAAAGGGATTGTTCGTGGTCTGTGAAGCACCCTGCGAGCTTATCGCAGTGTTAATGGCACCTGTTTTAACACCAAGACCGATCTGACGTGCATTGATACCTGCAGTACCTGTCTCTGCATTGGCACCTGACGCATTCTGAGTTGTCTGATACATAAGCTCAGAGAATGTAACTGACTGAGACTTATACGCTACGGTATTGACATTGGCGATGTTATTACCGATAACGTCCATCTTGGTCTGGTGTGTCTTAAGTCCGGCTACGCCGGAGTACATAGATCTCATCATAATGGTTGCCCTCCTAAATATTGTAGGTTACGGGCGGTGTGGCTTCTTCTGTCATTCAGAAGCCTTAAGCCTCCTTGTGAGGTCCGGCTCTATACTATCACCGCTCCGTCTATATTTGTAAATACCTGTTCGTTACTTAACTGTGAGTCCAATGCCGTGACTACGGTCGAGCTCGGTACATTCACTATGAATGCCAGCTTGTCCATGATCATCAGCGACTCTTTGATTCCTTTCATCTCGGCTTTGGCTACGCCTTCCTTAAGTCTGTCAAGTTGTGAATCATCAAGCTTAATATCTCTTGTAGCCAGCCTGTCGGTCGCATGCTTTGAAAATCTGAGTTTGCTATCTGCATTCTCCTGCATCCTGCCTAAGATATCCCCGAAGGACTTCTCGCCTTCCTCGTATCTTCTGTGGGTGCCTACGTTCTGATTTCCAAGATACTCACCCTGGATCTGTTTAGCGGAAAGGAATCTTTCATTCGCGATATTCATACGCTTCCCTCCGTTATCTTGTGATCGATATTCAGTTTCAAATGATTTCGGTGTTCGTCTCCGGCTGTTCGCTTCCTTCGTCTGCTGCAGTCTCAGTCGCTTCTTCATTTTCAGAAGCCTGCCCGATCTGCTTTGCATACCACTCTGCATATGCGTTGTAGACTGCCGATGCGTCATCGGATAAGAACGATCTCTGGTACGAATTCATTGCGCTGTAAGCTGCAACGACCTTGCCCACCTTATCAACATCCGCTGATGTGAGATTGTCGATATTGGGGAGTTTGCCAAGCTCTGCGACTACGGTATCGGCAAGCTTGCCTGCCAGTGTGTAGTCAGCATCCGCTACAGTCTTAAGATTCTCATAATCGTAAAGGGTACCTTCGATCGACAGATATGTCTTGCTGCCCGAGAATGTGACATAGTCCACAGTTCCTTCTACGGTCTTGGTGTCACCGGTAGCTGAAGTCTCTTCCATGAATACATATTGTCCGACTAATGCTGATGCAACCTGCTTATCCATCGTAGAGCCCATGTTCTGCATCTCTTCAAGTGTAGAGAATGTAGCCAGCTGGCTTACGTATTCGGTATTGTCCGTAGGCTCCAACGGATCCTGGTACTGCATCTGTGTTACTAAGAGTTGTAAGAAAGCGTCCTTATCGAGCGCTCCGCCCGCTTCTCTCTTGGAAGCTTCGATTGCCTTTGATATGGAGGATGTACTCTGTGACGCTCCGTTGTTGACTATCTGTCCGTCAACGATATTAGCAAAAGTACTCATATCTTTCTCCTTATAGCTTATGCCATATAATCCACTGTGTTACCCTGTCTTCGCATCATGTCTGCCGTTACCTGATCTTCTTCATCGAGTTGCTCGATGTCCTCGATACCGTCGTCTAAGTTGATGCCTCTGACTCTCTTCTTCTTGGCCTCTGCTTCGGGTTGTCCGTTACGGTTCTGATCGTTCTCATTGAGATTACGTTCAAAAGCGTGTGCACTCACCGTGACTTCGACCGCTTCTACTTTGATACCCTGCTCATTCATCTGGTCCTTCAGCTGAATTATCTGAGCTTCTAAGACTTCCTTCACCTGTTGGTTCTCTGTTGTGAACGAAGCTGTGATAACACCATCCTTGGCCGCTACCTGTACTCTGACATTACCAAGTGATGCGGGATGTAACTGCATCTCCATTTCCGTAATGTCTTCTTTCATGGTCATTCGAAGTGATTCGTTGACCTGTTCCATGATCCGGTCCGTATCTGTTACGTAAGTCGGGATCGTCTCGTCGATCTTCTCTGCCACCATACCCTTAAGAGTATCCGTTACTGTCTGAGTGAAGTTTAAATGCTCACCGCCTTCTCTTCTGTCGCCGGCGTTGTCCTGCTTCTTATCTTCGTGCCTTGCACTTACAGGTGCTATCTCTTCACTGTCTGTGGCAACTGCATCAGGAGCTGTCTCTTCGCTTACCGTAAGTCTTATGTTACGGTCATCGGAATCGGTTCTGTCTGCCTTAAGCAGATCCGATCTGACTTCTCCTTCACCTGCCTTAACTTCCGCTACCATTTCTCCTATCTGACTCTTTAATTCCTCTACAGGTATCTGCAGTTCTTCCGCCGCCTCATTTAAGAGCGTTTCGGCTTCTGCCTTGAGCGTCTTGACATCTGCAAATAATGTTTCATCTGTCATGATCTCGGTTAAGTCAGTAGCGTCTGTCAGTTCAACTACCAGATTAGGAACTGTATTGGGATCGAGAAGTTCCATGCCCGTGATGTTAAGTTCATCCATGGTCTCTTCAACCTGTGTAACAGGGATCTCCAATACTTCTGCGATGGTCTGAACCATCGTGCTTACTGCTTCTGCGATCTCCTCCATAGCCTCGTCGCTTATGGGCTCATCCCCCGGGTCTTTAACAGGCTTTTCGGTATCCTTTACCTTTGCAGGTTCGTCGGATACGTTATTGGCCTTGGTATCTTCCGTCTTAGGGGTGTCTTCCTTGGCGTCGGGTGCCTTTGTTTTCTTAACAGGCTCCTCAGGCTGCGGTACGTTTACATCATTTCCCTTGTCTGTACTGTTCTTAAGCACATCCGAGAAATCCGTACCTGAAGTGGGATTCACAACAGCAGCTGCGTTTGACTTAAGTTCCGTTACGGGGCTTAAGCCTGTCACTAAGTTAGCTGTCATCCGTCATCCTCCTTATCAAATTATCAAAGAACTCTCGGCTGGTACTCAGCCGCTGTTGCACTTACTGCAACTCTCTATGATTTATATCGGAGTCATGCCCCCGTTACTTAACCCTGAAACACATCAAAAATCATCAAATCACGGTTTAATTATTTACGGATCAATCCGCAGCACGACGCTGTGCAGATCCGCTTACGGGTACAGGGATGTACCCGTGGATCAATCCGCAGCACGACGCTGTGCAGATCCGTTTACGGGTACAGGGATGTACCCGTGGATCAATCAGGTTCCATTATCTTGGTTATCTTGGCAGCGATCTCCGCATCCATTGCACCTAAGA
>CAMNDJ010000046.1 GCA_946535225.1 uncultured Lachnospiraceae bacterium | reverse complement strand
ATTATCCTTTATTCTCTTTTCAAGTGATATAGAACCGTAAGCCATATTACTCCTTATGCCGAGCACAATGCGCGAGGCTCGTGAGCCGAATATCAGATTCGGCGATGCGATATGGCGATTTGGGCTCGGCACAAATCGCTGCGTGAAAAATATGATATCAATCATATTTTTCACACTCCTCTCCATTCCGAAGCGCAGTCACGCTCCAAGTATCTCTTCTTCTATGAGTTTTGCAAGTCCGTCCTCATCATTTGTATATTTCGTCACCAGATCCGCACACCGACGCACCGCATCGTCTGCATTGAGCATCGCGATCCCGTGTCCTGCCGCCTCGATCATGGACATATCGTTCATCGCATCGCCTGCCGCAAACGAATCTCCTATCGGCACTCCCAAATGATCACACAACCACTCAAGGGCCCGTCCCTTTCCGGCACTCCTGCTGTATATCTCCAGATACCATGCATTGGAATACAGTGCATCAAGAACATCGCCGTACTCGTCAATAACCCTACGTCTGAACGCTTCCAGACGTTCAGCGTCATCCAGTGATATAGCGAGCATCTTGGAAGGCGCTTCTCTCAGTACAGTCATCGGATCGTCAACATACAAAACAGGAATATGGATCTTAACCGTATATTTATCTATCTCCGCATCGTGAACCCTTGTCACGATATGATCGTCAGTGTATGTCTGGATATGTACTCCCATTTCATGAGCCATATCCCACAGAGGACTTACAAGCGATAAAGGTACCGGATCTTTATATATTGTGACACCACTGTCACAATCGTATATGAGCGAACCGTTGTTGGCGGTTATATATATCCCGGACATATCAAGCCCCGCAAGAGCCTTGATCTCCAATATGCTTCCAAGCGGTCGTCCTGATGCCAATACAAGTTTATGCCCGGCATCAGTCATTCGAGTGAGCACATCCCTGCTGTATTCACTGACCTTACTTTCATCATTTAAGAGTGTTCCGTCCAGATCCGCAAATAATATCTTCATCAGCCCACTCCGTATCTTAAAGTCTGGGCATTCTTTAACTTAGGCCAGAGATCTGCAGATACATACAGATTACCGAATCCCATACCCAGATCCGTTAAAGGCTTGGCTTCTCCGTGATAATCCGATCCGCCCGAAACGAGCAATCCGTTCCTTGCGGCAAACTCTCTGGTCTCTCTCTCTTCAGCCAAAGTATTGGTGGTATACGCCGCCTCTATCCCCATAAGTCCTACAGGCTTAAGTTCATCTACCACATCCTGTATCCTGTCCCAGTTCATATGGTAGAGCATTGGATGTGCAAGTATCGGTATACCCTTAGCTTCCACTATGAGTCTCACGCCGTCTGCCGCCGTGGTCTTCTCTCTCGGAACAAAATACGGACAGTTGTCTCCTATATATCTCTCAAATGCCTCCTTAAGATAAGATGTATATCCCTTCTTAAGCATATATCTTGCATAATGTCCTCTGGTGATCACACTGTGAGGATATTCCGCCCTGAGTTCATCATAAGTCATCGGCATTCCGGCTTCAGTCAGAAGCGCGCACATTTTCTCGTTCCTGACATCTCTCGATCTTACGAAATCGTCCAGATACGATACAAAGCCCGGTGCCTTATGATCGATATTCAGTCCGACTATATGTATGTCCTTATCCTTATATTCCGTGGACAGTTCTACGCCCGGAATTAATTCTATATCCTTATCCGCGGCATATTCTATGGCCTCATCCAGACCATCCACCGTATCATGATCGGTTATGGCTATGGCCTCCAGTCCTTTATAAATAGCATAGTCTATGAGTTCTGCAGGGCGCAGGCTTCCGTCCGAATACAGCGTATGCGTATGCAGATCGATCGCTTTTCTGCCCTTAAGGTCCTGCGTGTATGCTTTGCAGTCCGGATCAAAGGGATTGTACCAGTCATTCTTGTTGCGCATGATCTCATCCTAGTCCTGGTCAGTCGTATCAGCAGTATATACGGTACGCTTTCTTGCCATCTCGTCACTTTCGAGGTATTCGTCATAAGTGGTTATCTTATCGATGAATGTACCGTCCGGCAAAAACTCTATTATCCTGTTGGCCGTTGTCTGCACGATCTGGTGGTCACGGCAGGCAAAAAGCTCCACACCCGGGAACTTGATCATTCCGTCATTGAGTGCCGTTATCGCCTCCATATCCAGATGGTTGGTCGGCTCATCGAATATCAGACAGTTAGCTCCCGATATCATCATCTTGGACAACATGCATCTTACCTTCTCTCCACCGGAAAGTACCTTGACCTTCTTGACACCGTCCTCACCGGCAAACAGCATTCTGCCGAGGAATCCTCTTACATATGTTACATCCTTGACGGGTGAATATCCTGTAAGCCACTCGGTTATCGTATAGTCACTGTCAAACTCGTCACTGTTATCCTTGGGGAAATATGACTGCGAGGTCGTTACACCCCATTTGTAGCTTCCCTCATCAGGTTCCATCTCACCCATGAGTATCTTAAAGAGGGTTGTCTTGGCAAGTTCATTACCGCCTACGAATGCGATCTTGTCATCGTGTCCTACCGTAAAGCTTACATTATCCAGTATCTTCTTTCCATCGATGGTCTTGGAGATGCCCTCAACGAACAACACTTCATTTCCTATCTCACGATCAGGTCTGAAATCAATATAAGGATACTTTCTGCTCGAGGGTTTGATCGTATCCAGTTCGATCTTCTCCAAAGCCCTCTTACGGGATGTTGCCTGCTTTGACTTGGATGCATTGGCCGAGAATCTGGAGATGAATTCCTGCAATTCCTTGATCTTCTCTTCTTTCTTCTTATTTGCTTCCTTCATCTGCTTGATGAGCAGCTGACTCGACTCATACCAGAAATCATAGTTACCGGCATAGAGCTGTATCTTGCCGTAATCGATATCCGCTATCTGAGTGCAGACCTTATTAAGAAAATATCTGTCATGTGAGACTACGATGACGGTATTGTTGAAATCTATAAGAAATTCTTCCAGCCAGTTGATGGCATCCATATCCAGATGGTTGGTCGGCTCATCAAGCAGCAGAATATCGGGATTACCGAAAAGAGCTCTTGCAAGCAGGATCTTGACCTTCTGATTACCGTCCATATCTGACATCATCATATAGTGAAGATCCGTATCTATCCCCAGACCGTTAAGGAGCATTGCAGCATTACTCTCTGCTTCCCAGCCGTCCATTTCCGCAAATTCCGCTTCCAATTCTGCAGCCTTCACGCCATCCTCATCCGAGAAATCCTCCTTGGCGTATATTGCATCCTTCTCCTTCATGACATCATAGAGTCTCTGGTTACCCATGATGACCGTATCCATCACATTATATGAATCATATTTGAAGTGATCCTGTTCAAGTACGGACAGTCTCTGTCCCGGAGTTATCGCTATATCTCCCTTTGTAGTCTCAAGTACCCCCGAGAGTATCTTTAGAAAAGTTGACTTACCGGCACCATTGGCTCCGATAAGTCCGTAACAGTTTCCTTCGGTAAATTTGATGTTCACATCCTCGAAGAGTGCCTTTTTGCCCACTCTGTATGTGACATTATTAGCTGAAATCATCTGTAAGTACCTCTCTCCTATAAAAAATTATGAGCTTTAAGCTCTCGATATAATCTTGCCACAGGCAGTCCTACCACATTGTTATAATCGCCCGTGATGCTCTCTATATGCTTGGCAAATGCTCCCTGTATCCCGTAGGCTCCTGCCTTATCTAAGGGCTCACCCGTAGCGATGTACTCATCTATCTCTTCATCCGTCATGGGGAATACCTTTACTTTGGTCTCCTCGCAGAAGCTCAATACATGTGTTCCGCCGGAAGGCTCCTTCCACAGGATGGTCACGCCGGTATATACCTTGTGACTTCTGCCCGCAAGAGATTTAAGCATCGCCCTGCATTGTTTCTTATCCTCAGGTTTGCCCAATATTGTCTCATCCATATACACTACTGTATCCGCTCCGATGACTACATCGGATGAATGCCCGTTATTATATACATCCTTGGCTTTGACATATGACAATTCTTTTACGACTTCATCAGGTTTTGTCCTGGATGTGAACTCGGGAGTGGCGCTTGCGCATACTTCAAAATCTATCCCCACCTGTTTTAAGAGTTCACTGCGTCTGGGCGAGCCGGACGCAAGAATGATCTTTTTCATAATTACAGTATCCTGTCTCCTTATTTATTTCTATTTATGTTCTTCCGGAATAAATCTCCTTGTGACCGCGACATCGGCTTCCTTGTCCTTCAGTCCCGCTTTTCGCACCTCAGCAACCGCTTCTGCGTAGAACTGCTCCTGAGAGTTTATCTTCTTACCGCTCTTGCTGTGCTTGACATATGTTCCGTCTTCGGTAAGGATATGTGCCTTGACCGTGTCACGAAGCTCCGTATCCAGAATATGCTTAAGCTTATTCTTTAAAGCCTCTTCTTCTACCGGGAAGAGTACCTCCACTCTGCGCTCTAAGTTTCTGGGCATCCAATCGGCACTCCCGCAATAGAATTCCGGCTTCTTATTATTCTCAAAATAGAATATCCTGCTGTGTTCAAGATAGTCTCCGACAATGGATCTGACAGTGATATTCTCACTGACACCGGGTATACCTACCTTGAGGCAGCATATCCCCCTGACTATCAGTTCTATCTTAACTCCTGCATTGCTCGCTTCATACAGCGCTCTTATTATATCGGGATCGCAGAGCGAATTCATCTTGGCGATTATATGAGCTGATCTCCCCACAAGAGCATGTTCCGTCTCTCTGCCTATCAGATACAGAAACCTGTCCTTAAGCCACAACGGAGCAACACTTAACCTGTTCCATGTCGCAGGTTCGGAGTAGCCTGATAACATATTGAATAATGCCGTAGCATCTTCGCCGTAACTCTCCTTGCAGGTAAACAGACCTACATCCGTATACCTCTTAGCCGTCGAATCATTGTAGTTTCCTGTTCCCAGATGAACATATCTCCTGATGCCGTCCTCTTCCATACGGACTACAAGAGTTATCTTGCTGTGAGTCTTGAGACCCACAAGACCGTATATAACATGACAGCCTGCCTGCTCAAGTTTCTTGGCCCAGACTATATTGTTCTCTTCGTCAAAGCGTGCCTTTAATTCGACGAGTACGGTTACCTGTTTACCGTTCTCGGCGGCATCAGCCAACGCTGCGATTATGGGCGAATTACCGCTGACTCTGTAGAGAGTCTGCTTGATCGCAAGTACCTTGGGATCCTTGCTCGCCGTTCGAACAAATCTCACTACAGGTTCAAAACTCTGATACGGATGATGGACCAGAATATCACCTTTCCTGATCGAATCGAATATGATCTCGGATTCCGGAAGTTCAACAACCGGGTTAGGTTCATTCTCCACCGCCCTGTATCCATCCATCCCGTCTATTCCGTAGAGTTTCATAAGGAAGGTCAGATCTAACGGACCGTCGATATCATAGATCTCATCTTTTTTGATCATGAGTTCGGACTTAAGCCTGTCAAGCAATCTCGGATCGACCTCGTTCTCAACTTCCAGTCTGATAGCCTCGCCCCATTGTCTTTTCTTGACCTGTTTCTCGATCTCTTTGAGCAGATCTTCAGCCTCATCTTCATCGATCTCAAGGTCAGCATTACGCATGATACGGAATACACAGGTTGAGAGTATATCGTAGTTGAGGAATAACCTGCCAAAGTTACGTGCGATCACACACTCAAGAGGGATCAGTATCCTCCCGTTCTTTGTGCCGGGTATCTCCACCATTCTCGGCAACACACCGGGCACCTGCACCGTTACGAACTCTATCTCTTTCTTATTATCGGTCTTGTTGCTGACAAGTGCTCCGATATTGAGTGTCTTATTACGAATAAGAGGAAAAGGTCTTGAACTGTCCACCGCCATCGGTGTCAGAACAGGATATACATAATCCTCAAAGAATCTGTCAACAAACTCCTTCTGTCCCGTTGTCAGACTGTCAGTAGGCTTAAGTATCGTGATACCTGCCTTCTTAAGCTCTGCAGCAAGTTTCTTGTATATGTTATATTGTTCAGTGACCAACTCATGGGTTGCTACACTCAGCGCCTTAAGCTGTTCCCTCGGAGTCATTCCCGAAATATCAGGCTTCTTAAAACCTGCATTGTCCATATCCTTAAGGGACGCAACTCTGATCATGAAAAATTCATCCAGATTGGACGCACTGATAGAAAGGAATTTGAGTCTCTCCAGTAAAGGAATACTCTTATCCTTAGCTTCACTTAATACACGTCTGTCAAATTCAACCCAACTCAGTTCTCTGTTCCAGTAATTAACGGGATCATCCAATGAAACCTTTGTCATGTACACCTCTGATGCTTTTGATCTGCTTATTACGAATCTATATCTTAGCTATCTGATTGATAACCGGTCTTACACAGAATATCTCCTCAAAATAATCCGCACGTCCTGCCAGGACTCCCTTCTCCAAGGTGATATCCTTGTTGGTCCTTACAGTTATGACAAGTGTGTCATCTTGCAGTTTCGCCTTGATGTCATTGAATTTCTGCTTGTGGCTCTTATCTAATGCTCCGGCTATTCTCAGTATCGCGGACAACTTGGCTACTCTCATGTATACTTCCTTACCCAGGTTACCGGTCGGAGTGGTCTCTATATCGTAATCGATGTATGCATGGTCGTATTTGACCACGCCCGCGATGATCTCTTTCTCCGTCTCAGACAGGCCGATTATCTCAGTTGCCATTATGATGTCATAACTGCTCTGAGCCAGGTTGTACATGCTGATATATCTGCCACAGCCGTGCAGTATGGTGGCGATACGCAGAAGAAGCTTGTCACGTTTGCTTAAGCCCGTCACTTTCTTCATGCTGTCGAATATCGTCATGCATATATTCTCAAGAGTCTGGCTCCTCTTATCATCACCCATATACCTCCGGCTTAAGCTTCTGGCACAGGCTATGATGTCACCTTCGAAATCATGGTCTATCACGATGAGTTTCTTGCGCTCACCGTATTCATATGCGATACCGTCCGTAAGCGTCACGCCCGGAGCCCATATCGTCTTAACATCCATGGAACGCGCCACGCTTCTTATGAGTGTTGCCGCTATATATACCTGACCGAGATTCTCTCTTGCGATGCTGTACCTTCGACAAAACTCGTCCGGATTCATCTCTCTGATCCTTTCGAAGAAAGCCATGAACCGGTTCGCTGTCACAAAGCCGGGATTGTCCGAGTCCTTTGTCCTGTTCCATGTGATGGGCGAAACATAATCATCCACGATGATAAGATTCTCTATCTTCCTGTCGCTTAAATACAGTTTTTCAAAAACCGAAAGCTGTGAACCTATCATCTCCTCTAAGAGTTCGTCATATTTACCGGGAGAAGCATCAAGTTCCATAAGACTCTCCTGAAGCCTCAGTATCCCGAGCATCATGTTCTGAGTAACATTTAACTTGTCTTTGTCGAAGAGCGAGATCTGCATGCTTCCGCCGCCGATATCCACGATGGCCGTAGATTTCTCGATGGTCTTCGAAAAATCCTTACCCTTACTGGCCACAGACTTATAATCAAGGAAGCGCTGCTCCGAATTGCTTATGGGATCCACATGTATTCCGGTACGCTGCTCGATCTGATCCAAAAGTATCCTGGTATTGCGCGTCTCTCTTATCGCAGACGTGCCATAGGCTTTGTATTCCGTCACATGATATCCCTTCATGATGCGGACGAATTCCCTGAGTATCCTGCAGAGTTCTTCAACCTTATCTACCGGCAGTCTGCCCTTGGTATAAGAATCCGTTCCGAGATCAAGTCTGTAATTGACTGTATCAATGATCTTCATCTCGCCCTGTCCGAATTCGTATATACCCATATTCAATTCATATGAACCCACATCTATAGCAGCGAACAGTTTAGCCATTCACTTCCTCCGTTGTCATTCCTTCATTCCTGCAAGATGATCTATAAACTGCTGTGCACTCCGTCCGGTCATGCCGCCGTGATACAGCTCCCACTTGGCAGCTTCTGCAAGCAGTTCGTCTTCCGGCATATCGATATCATTTCGTTTGGCTAAGACACGTACGATATTCTGGAATTCCTTCTTGTCGGGCTTGCCGAAATAAATACTGCATCCGAACCTTGCGGACAAAGAGAACTTCTCCTGCATCGTATCTTCCATATGAACGGAATCATTTCTTTCAGAAAACTTCTCGTTGATAAGATGCCTGCGGTTCGATGTCGCATATATCAGCACATTGCGCGGCTTCTTCTCGAGATCACCCTCTATCACTGCCTTTAGGTACTTATACTCTATCTCAAAGTCCTCAAAACTCAGATCGTCCATATATATGATGAACTTGTAATTTCTGTTCTTGATCTGAGCGATCACACTGTTAAGATCTTCAAACTGATGCTTATAGATCTCAATGACTCTGAGCCCTCTGTCAAAATACTCATTGGCTATTGCTTTGATGCACGAAGATTTACCGGTTCCGGCATCTCCGTATAACAGACAGTTGTTCGCCTTCCTGCCGGACACAAATGCCTCTGTATTATCCGTAAGCCTCTTCTTGGCCATCTCATATCCCACCAGATCATCCAGTTTGACATGAGCAATATTCAGTATCGGAACGATCATGACACTTCCGTCATGATCCCTGTCAACCCTGAAAGCTTTGTGGAGTCCGAATCTTCCAACGCCATATTCCTTGTAAAACATGGTGAGATTATCTTTCATCTCTTCGGCGCTCTTACTCTCCTCGAAGCGGACAGTCAGCTCGCAGATGCGGCTTCTGATACGGCTGTTATATATCCTGCTCTCTTCCGATGAGGCTCTGTAATCCTCGACCAGGTTCCACACCGTCAATCCCAGTTTGTCACTCATGACAGAGAAATCATAATCAAATAATTCGCGGATTATCCCCATATCATGAACTACTGCATCAACTATACTTCCGCTTATCGGACCAACGATCTCACAGGCCCGTGAGTATCCGTTCTCGTCGTTAACAAGCAGCATCGTCAGATAATGATGCCACAGATTACCGGAGATACCGTGACTTGCGCCGAATTCGACCAGTCTGCTCACACATTCGAATGCGGTATTCCTGACGGCATCGTTGTCTGAAGGGCTGACAACATCGTCCCTGCTTCCGAGAAAGTCATACGGCGATCCCTCCATGATGTATATCATGTGAGACACGAGTTCATCAAGGCATATGTTATTATAGACTAACAGTTCGTAATCTCTCATTTCAACTCATCCTGAAGAGCTCTGCTCTGTCCCATGATGGCTTCAAATACCTTCTTCATATGCTCCTTATATAAAGGATTGCCTGTCAGATCCGCAACGGCAAAGAGCTTATACTGTTCTCTTCCGCCGTCGTATGTGGGGATCCCTTCCGCATTCTTGTATCTTGCTATATCACAGGAAACATCCATTCTCTGCTCAAGAAGCCTGACGATCTTCTTGTCTATCTCATCCATCTGTGCTCTGTAATCATCCAAATTCATAGTCCGTACCACCGTATAATATCTATCGTTACTGCGATGAAAGCCTATTTTCACGTAATATAGTTTATATCAATTTCACCTTGATAGCAAGCACATTAGAGACTATAATCACTATAGGAGAGAACATTCGGAGGATGCTGCATATGAAGGCAAGAAACACCGTTTTCATCATAATCTTCATAGGATTACTCACAGCGCTCATCATCTCTGCTGCGCTTAAGAAGCATATGCCTATGAACCAGGATGACTATTCGGGTAATCCCGGCGGAAATCTGTACGGAGGCGGTCTTTTCTGCGAGCACGAGGGCAAGGTATATTTTGCAAACCCGAATGACGGCGGTTCACTCTATGTCATGAACGTCGACGAATCTGATGTGAAGAAGTTGGCCGGTGTTTCTGTCGAGAGCCTTAATGTCGATGATCACCGCGTTTATTATGCTCTCTCCGGTCAGTCGTCCGGCTCAGGCCTCGGTTATATCCGTAAGGCAACGGGACTTTTTTCGATCAAGAAATCCGGCGGTGATTCCATTTGCTATACTCAGGACGCCGTAGGTGTAGCCAATCTCATCGGAAGTTATCTCTATTACCAGCATTATGACAAGACCAAAGGAACATATCTTGACAGGATAAAGATCGACAAGACCGATCCGTCTACCGTGATCGAAGCGATGATCGATCCGTCATCGTGCGATTCCGGTAATATATACTATTCGGGTGTACCGTCCGGGAATAACAACCGTCCCAATGATTACAAGGATATGTATCTTCACATGTATGATACCCGTTCGGGAACCGATACAACGCTGTTCGAGCATCAGATGTATCAACCGATCTATGACAACGAGTTCGTATACTATCTCGATCTTGAGACCAAATATCAACTGCATCGTTACAGTCTGATGACCGGCGAGGATGTGACCTTAACAGACGAGAGAGTGGATATGTTCAATGTCGGAGGAGGAATGATCTACTATCAGACGGACTCATCTTCACCTGATGCCGCCCTTAAGCGAATGACTACCGACGGGACAGATATAGAGACTGTGGCAACGGGGATCTACTGTGATATCAATATGACATCCTCGTTCGTATATTTTCACTCTTATGAGAGCCTTTCTCCCATGTATCATCAGTCACTGCGAGGCGGCGTAAATGTGATGTTGTTCGATCCTCACTGACATAACATCGATACAGCAGCGATCCGTTGCACATGATCAGATCACGATATGAGCATTATTAAAGGTCCCGGAATGAATTCCGGGACCTTTCTTATGTATCAGTTTATACTATGCCATTACGATCTTCGATCTTCTATACCGAATCTGCAAGCGACAGATCCAGGATATACGGTTCATAATCCTCCGGATAGGTGCTTAGCATGTAATCGATGAGATCTTCAAGCGAACCGGCTCCCCAATAATAGAAATCGTCATTGGGTCTGTACACATCCGTAGTGAAACTCCAATCCAGTGAATACACATCGGATGCCGTAGTATTCTCACACGGAACATTATAGTAATCGATATATGTATAATATACGACTTCTGAATCAACCTTGTCCTCGAACGAGCCGTTTCTGTCCATATCGTCTATGACAGTCACCATGTAAACAGGCTGAACGATATTTTCATATGCCGAAGCGGATACACCGAGCTCAAATCCCATACCTACGTATTCAACATCCGTAACATATTCGAAGACACTGAAGTCATTCTCGAAATGCTGCTCAAGCAATTCTTCGCTCCTGAGTTTTAGATCCTCCTCTACTTCCCTGTCAAGATCCTTAAGACTGCCTGCTATCAGCGCCTCTTTAGTCTTACCGCCGTCATCGTCTTTATCTTTGTCTTTATCCTTGTCCTTATCGTTGCCTTTATCCCTGTCTTTATCGTCAATATCGGCTTTTTCGGTTTTCTTAAGTCCCTTTACCTTGACTTCCTCGTCATCATACTCAAGGACGACATGATACCTCTTTGCTGCCTTGTCATCATCACACTCCCATTCCCACGTCACATGATCGCCGTTACTCAAGCCTTCATCTTCATCGAACTCTCCGTCAACGCAATCATCAAGAAGTCCGTCAACATTGATACGCGGATAATCCTCTTTCATGGTATCACGGTCGATCTCCATAGAGGCTTTTCCCTTGCCGTCCTTACCTGTAAAATCAAAATCCGTATAACTGTCCAGCCTTATCGTCTCAGATCTTCCCATGGTCTTATAAGCCATGAATCCACCTGCTCCGAGAATACCGACTCCCAATATGCTCGCTAGTACGATCAGACCTATCTTCACTCCTCTGTTCATCTGCAATCGCTCTCCTTTTTTTCAGTTACTTAAGAAATCCGTTTATTATCTGTTCTTCCGCTTCCTCTTCGGTGAGTCCGAGTGTCATCAGTTTGATTATCTGATCTCCTGCGATCTTGCCTATGGCTGCTTCATGCACCAGGGCAGCATCCACGTCATTGGCTTCAAGTCCGGGCACAGCCAGTATCCTTCCTCTGTCCATGATGATGGCATCACACTCTGTATGACCTGAACATGGCGCATTACCGTTTATCACAGCATCAAACTTCTGGTACGAATCATCCTTGGCCACTGATCTGGATACCACATCAGCCGATGATCCTTCTCCGTTAAGATCCACCTTGTAGATACTTAAGGCTTTCTGGTCACCGTGAGTCATAAGACGCTCTCTTACCACGAGATTCGCTCCGGCCTTAAGCTCTGCTATGGTAGTCCTTGTCGTGTCATCTACGCCCTTGATCTGAACCATTTCCATCTCGATCGAACTGTCTTCTTCCATATAGACTTCAGTCACCGGATTGAGTATCCTCTTGCCGGCGCCTGTACCCGAGCCATAGTGTTTCTCCACATATTTGACCCTGGCTCCCTTACCGACAAAGAACCTGTGAATACCGTCGTGTTCGGAATCCTGTACTCCGCAGTTATCTATGCCGCAACCTGCGACTATAGTCACATCGGCACCCTCGCCTATATTGAAATCGTTATAGACCGTTTCCTTAAGTCCGCTCTGACTCATGACTACGGGAATGTGCACGCTTTCGTTCTTGGTTCCAGGCTTGATATCAATGGTCAGACCGTCCCCGGTCTCTCTGGGAGTTATCTCTATGTTGGCTGTCGAAGCCCTTCCGGCAGACTGTCCGTTGGCCCTTATATTGTATGCCCCTTCAGGTACAGTATGAAGGTCTGCCACTTCGCTCAATAATCTCTTCTGTATCTCATCTAACTTATTCATCAGTCACACTCTCCTTTCTCAGAGAATGAACTCTGAATTTGCGGCATACCTTTGCCGCAGTCCTTTACCGAAGAAGCCGTTCCGGACAGTTTGGGCAAGATCTCTTCCCTCGGCCCCTGCATGAACAGATCTCCGTCTTTTAGCACTATGATTTCATCTGCTATGTTCAGTATCCTCTCCTGGTGTGAGATTATCACAATCGAGCTGTCCTTAATGTCTTTGCGCATTCCTTCAAAAACTTCTATCAGGTTATTAAAGCTCCAGAGGTCTATTCCGGCTTCAGGCTCATCAAATATCGAGAGTTTGGATTTCTTTGCCAGTACCGTTGCTATCTCTATCCTCTTTAGTTCTCCGCCCGAGAGACTGCTGTTGACCTCTCTGTTGATATACTCATGGGCACACAGACCGACTGATGACAGATACGTACATGCATCAGCCACCGAGATCTTGGTTCCTGTCGCAAGGCGTATAAGGTCAAACACCTCTATTCCCTTAAATCTTATCGGCTGCTGGAATGCAAATCCTATTCCGGCTTTTGCTCTGTCCGTAACGGACATATCCGTTATATCTTCACCATCCAGAAAGACATTTCCTGAGGTGGGCTTCTCTATTCCGGCTATAAGCTTGGCAAGTGTTGACTTACCGCCGCCGTTGGGACCCGTTATCACTACCAGTTTCTTATCCGGTATGGTGAGACTAATATTATGTATTATTTCTTTGTCTTTGCCATTCTCATCCACCTCGAATGACAGATTCCGCAATTCTAACATATCGTTCTCCGTTCATTTATGCTCAGTTGTTGCATCTGTCGATTTGACATAGCAATGATACCACCATTCTCCCGGATTTGCCACCTTTCATTCCGTTCAAGCATTCCTTAATCTAAAAGCGGATGACTTCTGCCATCCGCTCGGTATCCTGCTCTATTGGTTGCTCTTAAGGAATTCATATATGGGATACTTGATATCATACCCCTCATTCTCTACCATAGACTGAACCGCTTTGTTGGTGTCTATGTTGATGATCATCGGCGCATTCAGATTCACCGTCATCTGCGTGATATCAGACGGTATGGTCATTGTTACAAGCACCAGTACATTCTCCTCTGTAAGCGGTCCTATCTCCTTCTCAACTTCAGCCGAGATCTTGGGTGAATAGTCAGGCTTAACTGCCACTGCCGTAACCACCGGCATCATAAACGCAGGGTCATCCAGCGATACCATGAAATTAAGTCCTGTTGCCTCACTCTTCTCACTGTCAAATACTAAAGTAAATCTCTTAAGCTCCTCAAATCCAAGTATACCCTGAGGAAATTCTATGACCTTCTCATCTTTGACATCGATCTTGCCGAATAATCTGTTCGTATACTCCATATGCATCTCCTTCCGCGCCGCCATGATACCTGTCTGCCACCGCGACACCCTTATAACCCGTTAACAGTATTATTGTATAGTGTTTTGTACTATCTGGCAAGAATTATTAGAAAATTCATTCAATTTTTAGATAATTCAGATCAAAGTATCTGCTCCATTCCGATCTTCTGGGGCTTAAATCCCATGGCTTCATAGAACTTCATCGCACCCGGATTGCATGTCCACACATTAAGTGTGACATTGTAAAAGTGACCGGCTCTGGCGTATTCCATAACATGATCGTACAGCATCTTTCCGACGTGTCGTCCCCTTGCCTCTTTATCTACGCAGATATCATCTATATACAGAGTCTTAATGTCTGTAAGCACGTTATCATCGTATAACTGCTTATGTATGCAGAAGGCATGTCCGACAGGGATATCATTGTCATCCGTACAGACAAAGACCGGTGTCATGTCATCGTTTATGATAGTCCTAAGCTCATCCTCATTGTATTTCGTGGCAGGACCTTTGAATATATCGGGTCTTCCGTTATGATGTACCATATCTACCTGTACGAGCAGATCCATGATCTTAGGGATATCTCTTACATTCGCTCTTCTTACGTTCATTTTATCCTCCGTGTACTGTCTGTTGATTCATTATTTTAACCTATCCTCCCGATGATCACAATACCTTCAGACATTACACAAAAAGAGCATCTGCTTTCGCAGATGCTCTCTTATGATCAATCTGATCCTATTTACTTATCATTACCTGTCTGAGCCTTCGCTTCCTGCTTCTTGACATGCTCATCATTTATCACAGATTTCTATTCCAGACTGATCTCATCGGCATAATGACCTGCTATCTTAAGCTTAGCGCAACAAACAGAGAGTTCTTTGAGCATCCTGACTC